>JAUSQH010000138.1 GCA_030652895.1 Alphaproteobacteria bacterium | reverse complement strand
TCACCCCGCACTTGTTGCGGGGTCCAGGGGCCAAACCCGCAGGCTTTTATTTGTGACTCCTGGACCCCGGAACCCGGCTACGCCGGAGCGAAGCTCCAGCTTCGCCGAGGCGAGTAAATCCGGGGTGACAGGCAGAGAGCGGGGGTATGCATCAACTTGATCACAAAATGCACTCAGGCATCTTCGTTCTTGCTGTTGGCGGTTGCGGTTCTATGCGCGGGGCTGGTGCAGGCCGAACCGCGCCACGGGATTGCCATGCATGGGGAGGTGCGCCACACCCCGGACTTTACGCATTTTAGCTATGTTGATCCCACCGCTCCCAAAGGCGGGGAACTGGTGCTGGGGGAACGCGGCAGTTTTGATAATCTAAATCCTTTCACGGTGCGTGGCGTCGTGCCGCTGGGCATCCGCGAGTGGGTGTTTGAATCCCTGTTAAAGCGCAGCAATGACGAGGCGTTTTCGCTCTATGCCTGGGTGGCGCAATCGGTGGAGGTGGCCCCGGATCGCTCCTGGGTCAGTTTCACGCTGGATCCGCGGGCGCGGTTTTCCGACGGGACGCCGGTCCGTGTCGCGGATGTGATTTTCTCGGCAGAGATTTTGCGCGACAAGGGCCGCCCCAATCACCGCAGCTATTACGCAAAAATCATGCGCATCACCCGGCCGGGGCCGGGGCAGGTGCGGTTCGATTTTGATCCCGATAGTATCGACCGGGAAATGCCGCTGATCCTTGGCCTGATGCCGATACTGTCCAAAGCCTATTATGCGCAGCAGGATATCACCGCCCCCAGCCTGCGCGCGCCGCTGGGCTCCGGCCCCTATACAGTCGGTGAGGTTTCGCCGGGGCGCAGCATTACGTATAGGCGTAATCGCGACTACTGGGCGGCGGACCTGCCGGTAAATCGCGGGCAGAATAATTTCGATACGATCCGCGTCGATTTCTACCGCGACGAAAACACCGCGTTTGAGGCGTTCAAGGCGGGGCAGTTCGATGTGTGGGAAGAAAAAGACCCCGCCCGCTGGGCGCGCGCCTATGATTTCAGCGCCGTACGCGATGGCGCCGTTGTGCGCGCCGCCATTCCGCATGGGCGGCCATCGGGTCTGCGGGGCTTCGTGTTCAACAGCCGCCGTCCGCCGTTTGACGATATCCGCGTGCGCGAGGCGCTAAACTTTCTGTTCGATTTTGAATGGGTCAACAGGACATATTTTTATGGCGCCTACCGGCGCACCCGAAGCCTGTTCGACAATACCGGTCTCTCTGCCGCCGGTAACGCCGCCAGTCCGCAGGAAGCCGCCTGGCTGGCGCCATTTCCGGATGCTGTCCCGCCTGAAATCATGCGCAAGGGATATGCGCCGCCGGTCAGCGATGGTTCCGGGCGTAACCGCGATGGCGCGAAACGCGCCCTGGCCTTGCTGCGCGAAGCCGGATGGATACTGAAAGACGGACAGATGGCGCAGGCCGCAGGCGGCGCGCCAATGCAGTTCGAAATTCTGCTGGTGCGCCCGGAGGAAGAAAAGCTGGCCCTGAGTTTCGCCCGTGCGGCCCAGCGGCTGGGCATTCAAATTCAGGTGCGCACGGTGGACGCCAGCCAGTATCAAGAACGCCTGCGCAACTATGATTTTGATATGACCCTGTATGACTGGTACGCGTCGCTGTCGCCGGGCAATGAGCAGAAATATTACTGGGGATCAAAGGCGGCCGCCACCCCCGGCACACGCAATTATCCCGGTATAAAAAGCCCGGCCATGGATGCGATGATTGCGCATCTTCTGAACGCCGGCAATGAGGCGGAGTTTGTTGCAGCGGCGCGCGCCCTGGACCGGGTGCTGATGTCTGGGCACTATGTCGTTCCGTTATACTACCTGCCTGCGGACAATGTGGCGCGCCGCGTATATCTTGAACTGCCGGAACGCCCGCCGCTCTATGGCTTTGACATTTCAGCCTGGTGGGATGGCCGTGTTCAACGAGTTCGGAACTAGCCGGCGCGCAACTCATAACGTGCCGTAAAAATGATCCGCGCTGCAGGATGTTGCCAATAGTTTAGGCGTTCGAGACGCGGGGTCAGCGTCCGATTGGCGGCGCGGACGTGCCTTTGATCCCATCCTCCCATTGGCACGCAGATTGCCTATTCAATTATTTTATGCCATACTGATCAGGTGAAGAATTACATGCCGTCTGAAATGAAAACCGCCTGTTTCGATGAAATGGGCCCCGCAAATGAGTGCCGCGAGCAATATCGTCTGATACGCGACTGGCTGGAGAATGCGCCTGAAGGTACGCTTGAAATAAAGCACCGCGAGGCGGAATTTATCTTTCGCCGCACCGGTATTACGTTTGCCGTTTACACCAGCGGGGGCGATCCGGAACGGCTGATACCCTTCGACATCATTCCGCGTATCCTTGACAATAGCGAGTGGGACTATCTCTCAAGTGGTCTCACGCAGCGCGTACGGGCGCTCAACGCCTTCATAGGGGATGTGTACGGAAAGCAGGAGTTTATCCGGGCCGGAAAAATTCCCGCCGAACTCGTGCTGCTTAATCCGGGATTTGTTTCTGAAATGGTTGGCCTGCCCGTCGCTGCGGGTGCGTATATGCATATTTCCGGGATTGATATTGTACGCGTCGGCCCCAAGGAATTTTACGTGCTGGAGGATAATTGCCGCACGCCGTCCGGTGTTTCCTACATGCTGGAAAACCGCGAGGTGATGACGCGGCTGTTTCCGGATCTTGTCAACAAGGCGCGCATTAAACCGGTGTCGCATTATCCCGAAGACCTGCTCGAAACCCTGCGCTCTGTGGCGCCACTCAATTGCAGGGGGGCGCCCGAAGTTGTGCTGCTTACGCCAGGTATTTTCAACAGCGCCTATTATGAGCATTCGTTCCTGGCCGATGAAATGGGCATCGAACTGGTCGAGGGCGCCGATCTCGTGGTGCAGGATCTGATGGTCTATATGCGCACCACGCGGGGCCTTAAACGGGTGGATGTGATTTACCGGCGTATCGATGATCCCTATCTTGATCCTCTGGTGTTTTTGCCGGATTCATCGCTGGGCGTGCCGGGGCTGATGGCCGCGTACCATGCAGGAAATGTGACGATCGCCAATGCCCCGGGTGCGGGCATTGCCGACGACAAGGCGGTTTACACCTATGTCCCGGAGATGATCCGCTTCTTTCTCGGCGAGGAACCCATTCTGCACAATGTGCCCACCTGGAAATGTGGCACCCCGTCGGATTTGAGCTATGTGCTGGAGCATCTGCACGAGCTGGTAGTCAAGGATGTGCATGGCTCGGGCGGGTATGGCATGCTGGTGGGACCGCATGCGAGCAAAGCCGAACTGGCTGAATTCGCGGTAAAGTTACGCGCTTCACCGCAAACCTATATTGCGCAACCCACGCTGGCGCTATCCACCTGTCCGACGTTTGTGGACAGCGGGGTTGCGCCCCGCCATGTTGATCTGCGGCCTTTTATTCTGATGGGGCGTGAAATTCGTCTGGCGCCCGGCGGGTTGACCCGCGTCGCCATGCGCGAGGGATCGCTGGTGGTGAATTCCAGCCAGGGCGGCGGCACCAAGGACACCTGGATCCTGGAGGGAACCGGCTAATGCTTAGCCGTACGGCGGAAAATATTTACTGGCTGGCGCGGTATGTGGAGCGTGCGGAAAACATCGCGCGCCTGCTGGACGTCGCGTTGCGCATGTCCGCGGTTCCGCAGGAATCATCGGACGGCACAAACGAGTGGCATTCCGCCATCGTCGCCTCCGGCTGCGAAGACCATTTTTATGAGGCGCATGAACGGGCAGGCGCGCAAGAGGTTATCCATTATCTGACACGAGACCGGGAAAATCCTTCGTCCATTATATCGTGTTTTGCCGCCGCCCGAAGCAATGCGCGCACGGTGCGCACGGCACTGAGCACCAGCGCATGGGAAGCCATCAATTCCACCTGGCTGGAGATGGCCGAACTTGACGACAAGGATTTTTCGCCAGAGCATCTGCGCAAGTTTCTCGACTGGGTGAAAGAACGCTCGCTGCTGTTTGGCGGCGCCGTCGCCAGCACCATGATGCACCGCGATGGGTACTGGTTTAACCGCATTGGCGCACTGATTGAGCGCGCCGACAGCACGGCACGCATTCTTGATGTCAAATATCATGTGCTGCTGCCTGAATATGAGACAATTGGCGGCACGATAGATTTTTACCAGTGGGCGACGATTCTGCGTTCGGTATCGGCGCTGCGCGCCTATCACTGGGTTTACCGGGACCGGGTAAAACCCTGGCTGGTTGCGGAACTATTGATTCTGAAACCGGAAATGCCCCGTTCGCTCGCCTATTGCTACCATGAGCTTACGCAGAACCTTGACCATCTGGCCAATGCGTATGGCGGGGCGCGTGGCGAATGCCACCGCCAGGCGGGAAAAACCGACGCCTTTCTGCGTTACGGAAAAATCGATCATATTTTCGAGCAGGGATTGCACGAATTTCTGACCGGATTTATCGAGGACACCGACGCGCTGGGGCTAGAGATCACCAACCAGTATCTGACTTAACCGGGACCCGATCATCGTCATGCGTATCCGCATCAAGCACACAACCAGCTACCGGTATGATCAGCATGTTCCGTATACGGCGCAACTGATCCGCTCGCAACCAAACCATCATTTTGGACAGCGCGTCATGTCATGGCGCGTAGTCAGCGAGGATGGGGCGACCCTGCCGTCAACGGTCGATGGATATGGCAATATCCTGCATATGCTGACCCGGGATACGATGCATGACGCCGCCGCCATCATCGCTGAAGGCGAGGTGGAAACAACCGACACGTCCGGGGTAGTTCAGGAAGCTGTGGAAACGTTGCAGCCGCTATTTTTTCTGCGCCGCACGCCCGCAACCGAACCTGATGACGCGATTACCGCGCTGGCAAAAGAGACCCTGTCCGTCGCCGATCCGGTTGAGCGCATCCATGATCTGATGCGCCGCATTCGCGGCCGTGTGGAATATGATCTTGGCACAACGGTCAGCACTACGACGGCGGCGGAAGCGCTGGCGAACGGCAGCGGGGTATGTCAGGACCATACGCAGATCCTGCTTTCCGCCGCGCGGACCCTGGAGTTTCCGGCACGCTATGTTTCAGGCTATCTGTGGGACGCCAGCCAGGCGGAGCCAGGCGACGCCGGCCATGCCTGGGCGGAAGTGTATATTGACGGGCTTGGCTGGGTTGGCTTTGACGTGGCGAATTGCAAATGCCCGGACGCGACCTATGTGCGCATCGCCATCGGGCTCGATTTTCTGGAGGCGGCGCCGGTGCGCGGCGTTCGGCGCGGCGTCGCAGAGGAAGAGTTGAGCGTGACTGTTGATATCTGGCCATCGGGTCAGCTACAACAGTGACAATTATAATACTCAGAAGGCACTGAAAATCCCATGACCTATTGCGTTGGACTTCGTCTTAACGACGGACTGGTGATGCTGTCCGACACCCGCACCAATGCGGGCCTGGACAACATCGCGACGTTCTGCAAAATGCATGTGGTCGAAGAACCGGGCGAGCGCATGATTGCGCTGATGTCGTCTGGCAATCTGGCGATCTCGCAGGCGGTGATCAGTCTGCTGACCGACGGCGTCGATGTGGGCGGCAGCGGCAATCTGGAAACGCTCTCATCGGTTCCCAGCATGTTTCGCGCGGCGCAAGTCGTCAGCGAAGCGGTCCGCCAGACCTACAATATTCACCGCGAAGCAATGCAGTCGCAAGGTGTCAGCTTTGAAGTCGGCATGATGCTGGGCGGCCAGATCAGGGGCCGGGAAGTGCGCCTGTATCAGATCTATTCGGCCGGCAATTTTATCGAAGCGACCGAGGACACGCCGTTCCTGCAACTGGGCGAGCATAAATACGGCAAGCCCATTCTGGACCGCGCCGTGACCTATGAAATGGATGTTTATGACGCGCTCAAGCTGGCGCTGATCTCGATGGATTCGACGTTGCGCAGTAATCTTTCCGTCGGCCTGCCGCTTGATCTTATGGTCTATAAGCGCGATGCGCTGGCCACGGATATCCGCCGCCGCATCACCGAGGACGATCCCTATTTCCGCCATCTGCGCGAATACTGGTCGGGCGCCCTGCGCGAGGCCCACCAGCGCCTGCCGCGCCCGCACTGGGCACAGGAATAATGGTTTAAGGCGGCGGCTCTGCCCTTTATACTGGCAAAAAACCGGGAAAGGGGAAGCGCATGACCGACGTCACCACGCAAACGCTTTTCGACCGCGCGGCCATCAGCGATGTATTTCACAATTACGCCAGCGCCATCGATCTGCGTGACTGGAATTTGCTGCGCGCCTGTTTCACCGATGATGTGGAGGCGGATTTCGCCTCACTGACACCGGGCAACATCGTCCGCGGCGCCGACAAATGGACCGGGCAAATCCGCCGTTCCATCGAGGCGCTCGACGCGACCCAGCATATCATCACCAATCACGTGCATATGATAGACGGCGACAGCAGCCAGAGCCGTTCGTACCTGCAGGCGCAACATGTGCTGCGCGGCGCGGCGGGTGGGCCGGACGTGCATTATCTGATCGGCGGTTACTATATGTATGACATGCTGCGCGCGGGCGGTGTGTGGAAAATCAGGCGCTATAGCCTGACGGTCACCTGGACCACCGGCGACCCGGAAATTTTCCGGATTGGTATCGCGCGCGCTAAAGCCAAAAAGTGACCGCGCCTAAATCGCTAGCGGCAGTATAAGGCGTCAGCGGTGCATCCAATATGGGCCCTTGAAAGTTTTTAGCTGTTTGGCTTCCATTCCCGCGCCATCCGCAGCGCCTCGGCGATGTGGTCCCGGTTCATCGTTGCGCCCAGTTCGTCAATGGCGACTTTAATTCTTTTTCTGATACCACTGTCTGCCACGGGGGAACGCTTGGCGGCAACCGTGTACCACATATACGCCAGCATATTGTCCTGCGGGACGCCGATGCCATTGGCGTAGGCGACTCCAAGATTATACTGTTCGGCGTAATCGCCCTTTTCCGCAAGCTTGAGCGACACGGTGACCAGCTCAACATCTTCCCGTGGATTGCCCGCAGCGTTGCGATACATTTGCGAGATAAATATTCGCGCGGGCGGCCCGCCTTCTTCCTGGGCCTTACGAAACCATGCCTCGGCTTCGATATAATCCTGCGCGACACCCCTGCCATAGGCGTAATTGAATCCAATCGCCACAAGCGCCTGACTGTTTCCACGATGTTGTGCGGCAAGGCGGTACCAGTTCGTTGCTTCGGTATAATCCTTCGCCACTCCATGGCCTTCCTGATAGATGGCGGCCACGCTGTTCTGCGCGTCAACATTACCCTGGCGCGCCGCAAGCAGATACCAGTTCAGCGCCTTGGCGTAATCCTGAGGCACGCCCTTGCCGTCGGCATGAAAAACTCCAAGCTTGAATTGCGCCGTGGCGGATTCCTGTTCTGCAGCCAGATAACACCAGAAATAGGCCAGAGCGAAATCCTGCGGAACCGCGGCGCCCTGTTCATGCATATTACAGAGATTGATCTGGCTAGCGCTGCCGCCGCGCAGAGCTGCCCGGACATACCAAATTTGAGTAAGGATATTGTCTTTCTTCACCCCAAAACCCTGGGCGTACATGGCGCCGATGTTATTCATGGCGGCCGTGTTTCCGTTTTCAGCAGCACGTCTGTACCAAATTAGCGCGTGGCCATAGTCCGGTGCTGCGCCCAGACCTTGCTCGTACATGATTCCCAGGGCATTTTGCGCATCTACATGCCCGAATTCGGCGGCCTTTTTGTTCCAGGCCATGGCCTGGATATAGTCCTGCGCTACGCCCCGGCCTTCCAGATACATTGCGGCAAGATTTTTTTGCGCCTGAACGAACCCGAGTTCAGCAGCCACCAGGTACCATTTTGCCGCCCGGATATCGTCCTGGTCAACACCTTCGCCAGATTCATACATGGCGCCAAGATTGTTTGCGGCGCGCGCTTCCCCCTTTTCAATTGCCTTGCGATAAAGACTTTCCTGCATTTTATGGTCGCGCTGTATGCCGCGTCCCGTGCCATACATATATGCGAGCGCTGTCTGCGCCGGAGCATAATTCTGATCCACAGATAACTGATACCAATATACCGAGAGGCTATCGTTCCGCTCGACGCCGCGGCCGTGGTAATACATATTTCCCAGGTGGAATTGCGCGGCGGCGTCCGATTGCAAAGCCAGGGGACGTAATATCCGCAGGGCGGCCGCATACTCGCCTTGCTCATAGGCGGCCACCCCATCGTCCAATGGAGTGGCGGCCACAGGCGTGTTTAACAGGCCCCAGAAAATCAATGCCGAAGTAATGACTAATATGCTGGTTTTCATCCCTGTCTCCCAGAATAGTGTGGGACTATTTTCGGATGAAATCTTTAAGAAGTGTTTACCGGCTAAAGCGCAGATAAATAAAGCGGGCGTTATGCTTTGTCCGGCTGTTGGGGAAATGCGCCAGCCTAAGCTTTGCAGTTTCTTGCGCCCTGCTCGCTTGCCATATTGCAGTCGCCCTGCGCAAGGCATAGGCTAAACGCCACTTTATCATGGCCAACAAGAAAAATGAACGGAGACACCCCATGTACCATCCAGCATTGAAAACACCGCTTTGCGATATGTTAGGCATTGAATATCCCATCCTGCAGGCGGGCATGGGCTTTGTGGCGCGCGGGCCGCTGGCGGGCGCGGTGTCGGCGGCGGGCGGGCTTGGCTGTATCGGGGCGGGCACCATGACGCCCAAGGAACTGGCGGCGGAAATCGCCATTGTGCGTGGCATGACGGATAAACCATTTGCCGTTGATTTGCTGTTCGCCACCGCGGGCGGCAAAAGCGCACAGATGTTCAGCAGCGACACCCAGGCGCTGATTGAGGTCGTGTTCAATGAAAAAGTGCCCGTGCTGGTCAGCGGGCTGGGGGATCCCGGCCCCATTGTGCCGGAATGTCATGCGGCGGGAATGAAAGTGCTGAGCCTGACTGGCAGCACCCGGAACGCGGTGCGCCTCGCGGCCAGCGGCGTCGATGCGGTGATCGCGCAGGGCTATGACGGCGGCGGCCATACCGGCAGCGTCGGCACTATGACGCTGTTGCCTTCGGTAATGGACGCGGTGGATATTCCGGTGCTGGCGGCGGGCGGGCTGGCGGATGGGCGCGGGCTGGCGGCAAGTCTTGCCTTCGGCGCCATCGGCGTATGGATGGGCACGCGTTTCATCGCTACGCCCGAGGCCTGGGGCCATGACAATTACAAAAACCGCATTGTGGAAATTGGTGACTCCGACACCATCCGTACAAAGTGTTTTTCGGGCAAGCCGTGCCGCATGATCAGCAACGACACCACCAAGGCGTGGGAAACCCCGGAGATGCAGGCCAGGCTGAAACCGTTTCCACACCAGACCCGCAATGTCATCGAATGGCTGGGCGCCGACCCCTATATGGCCGGGCGGCGCGATGGGCAAACCGACATTGGCGCGCTGGCGGCGGGCCAAAGCTCAGCCCTGATCCACGAGGTCAAACCAGCAGGCGACATTGTGCGCGATATCATGGCCGAGGCGACACGGGCGCTGGAACGGTTGAGCGGAAAGGCTGCCATGGCGCGGTAACTCACGCGCCATGGCAGGATTTTCTATTGCGCCTGGGGTTCAGGGCTTTGCGGGCCATTGCGGCGGCTCGCCAGGAATTCGTCAAACTCTGACTTGTCTTTCGCAAAGCGGAGTTGCTCAAGAAATCTGGTGAATTCCTGCTGTTCCTGTTCCAGGCGCTTCAGGGTTTCGTCGCGGTATTCGTCAAACGCGCGGTTGCCACTGGGGTTGTGTGACGTGCGGGACTGGCGGTCCCG
Organism: Alphaproteobacteria bacterium; assembly: GCA_030652895.1. Classification (GTDB taxonomy): domain Bacteria; phylum Pseudomonadota; class Alphaproteobacteria; order UBA11222; family UBA11222; genus UBA11222. Next base: position 9,246 of record JAUSQH010000138.1, on the reverse strand, counting down.
GCGGTGACCGCAGCGCCCGCCTGTCTGCGCATGTTCAAAACTTCCTTCGGCCGGTTCAAAACGCCAACGGCCAATGCCGCAACGGCTTTTACGTCCCATTCTTCCGGTTCCTATGAGATAGGCCAGCAACGCCAGGCCTATGGGCCAAAAAAGGACAAAACTCACCACCATCAAACCGATCCAGGCCGGTTTTCCCACTCCATCGATCTTGTGAACTATTTCTTCCATGCCACCCGGGCCTCCATGTAAATATTATTTACATTCACAGAAATAGGTACATCCTGTCTTTCTGTCAAGAGTGGGTAGAAAAGTTTTCCCAAAAATGCGCGGCCTCTTGCAGCCAAAGAAAATTACGCCCGGGCATACGATGATCACGGGCCTGGTTTTTCCGGTGGCGTCTGCGGTATTTTACCGCGCTTCCTGTTGGTATGTTTCTATCTGCCGTTGCAGATTTTGAATGGCGGGCAGGGGCGCCTCGTCCTGGATTCTCTGCACCAGGGTTGCATTGTCGAGCTGACGTTTTGCGGCTTCCATTTTCCCCTGTGAACTGTTCATCACGGCCAGACTGACCCATATGTTTTTGTCTGTGGGAGCCAGTTCCGCGGCCCGCATAAGGTAGGCGCGGGCATCGCCGGGATCGGCGTCCTGTTTCACCGCGATGACGGCCTGAACGGCCGGCACACTGGGATCATAGGGGTTAAGGTCCGCCGCGCGCTTGGCGTGATTGCTTGCTTTAAGCAACAGATCAGAGGCGCGCGCGGGATCCGCATTCGCAAGATGGAAATAGGCGCGGGCCAGATACACATGGGCCTGACTGAGTGCGCCGCGGTCCTGCGCTTCGGACATCTGTTTCACGAAAACGTTCAGGTCGTCGATGCTACCCTGCAGCCAGCGCTTCGCTTCATTTCCTTCGCGCACGGCGCCCTTGTAATAGCGCGCAAGGCCGGAGAGGAAATAGGCCAGCGGCGTCACATCGGTTTTCAGGGTGTTGAAGTCGATGCGCATTTCGGTAACGGGCGCGTCGATGAGGCCAAGCACCTCTACAGGCAGTCCTCCTTCATCCTGGGATGCCGCCTTTGCGTATCTTGCGCTTATGCCGGGGGGAGGCGTCACCAGCATCAGTCTGGCGTTAATCAAGGCGGCGCCGGAACTGTCCAGGATTATACGCCCCCACAACGCCATCTGCGCCTTCTGCTGTTCGGCCACATCCAGGGCTTTTACCCGGTAATTCGAGATTTTCTGACCCTTTGGTGTAACATAGGTGATAATTGCCCCGCCCTGCAGGTCGTGAATTTTGGCGAGAAACTGGTCGTGTAATTCGATGGCGCGCTGCTTGCCCTGTGCGTCGTCCCCGGTCGCCTCAAACTCGAAGCTCACCAGTTTAATTTCCGCCCACGGGAAGATTATTTTATGCGGGGTTTCAAAGTAACGCGGATCGGTTATTTCCACTCTCATGCCCGCGTGCGCAAGGCCGCACTGCATCACGAACGCCAGGGCGAAGATGGCTGTGCGGTAACGGCGGTTCATGGCGTTAATCCCACTTCGGCGCGCGCTGTCTGGATCATGGCGTCGACGTTCGCGCTATAAAGATTTCGCTTCAGGATAGGATCGTCCCGGCGATTATTGACGATCTCGCGTGTCTTGTTGAACTGTTGCATTGCGGCAAGGAAAAGTTTCTTTCGTTCTTCGCCGCTCGCCTGCTGGGCCCGATGATAGGTATCGAGGGAAATGCCCAGGGTAACGAGGCCCAGCAGCCGGTAGTATCCATCGCCAAACTGATGTTCCCGGCGCAGGTCTTCGTCGAACGCAAAGTCGCGCAATGGAATTATGGCGTCGAGATTGCGGGCCAGCCGTGTCGATATGCCGAGAAATAATTTCGCCCTGTCACCTTGCTCGTGGACATTTCCCCACATGATCTCAAACGCGTTAAGCTCGCGGATCACATCGTCGAAATTATTCTGTCCGACGCCCTGTTCCCAGGGGCTTTGCGCAATTGCGACATGGACAATTCGCGGCTGGCGAAAGCCCGGCGGAAGATCCTCCAGCAAGACCTCGGACAGGGATCCCACAAGATTTTTCATTCGCCTTTGAGATTGCTCACGGGATTGTTCGTCCGGCATCGCGGAGCGGGGAAAATCAAAGATCAGCAGCCAGTGCTCGCCCAATGGGGCGCGGTGGCTGGTGATGAAGGCATCGCGCTTGGTTTGCGCCTGCCGCTCACCGACTGATTTAAGGAAGAAGCCGCTGGCGGAAAGAAAACACAGCAGGCTGCCGAGCACCACAACAGCCCCCGGCAATCCGTTTTTGCCGGTGTATTTTTTGAAAACGTGTGTACCCAGGATGAGAAGCCCCGCAGCCAGCAGCACTCCCAGTAATGGATAGGAGAACGTGGCGTATTCATTCAGCAGCTGCGGAAATTTCGTAAGGTATTCCCAACCCTCGTTGATGCCGCCCATTTCGGGGAACCCTTCCTATCGCATGTGACGCCAGCCTAAATGACCCGTTTGTAGAGGGCAAGGGTTCCCCTGAACATTCGTGGCCCGACCTGAGGGGCGGATTCGTCAGCCAGACGCGGCGGGACGCGTGATGCCAAGGCCTTGCAGATATACGAGCACTCCGGCTTCGAGCAGATCATCGGGGGCCATGGGCAGTTTGCGCCGCGCCGCGTCTCCCCTGCCGAACAGCGACGCGATTCCATGCGCAAGGGACCAGATATGCAGGGCGATCATCAGCGCCGGAGGGCGGCCCTGTTCCGGCAATTTTGTGGCGATGGCTTCGGCCGCCTGCCGCAGAATGGCGAAAACCCTGTCCCCGGCCTGCAGAAGGGCGGGGTCGGTTCCCGGTGGTATCCCCGCCTCGAACATGGACGCGTAATAGGCCGGTTCATCGCGGGCAAAGGCCAGATAAGCCTGGCCGAGCTGACGCAGCGCGCGCAGCGGATCGGGGGCGCCGCCGTTCCAGGCCTTTGTGAGCACCGCCTCGAACTGTTCGAAACCGCGCCGCGCCACGTCGGCCATCAACGCGTCACGGTCCCGGAAATGCCGGTAGGGTGCGGCCGGGCTGACCCCGGCCAGACGGGCCGCATCGGCAAAGGTGAAGCCGGCGTGCCCCTTTTCACCGATCAGCTCAAGCGCCGCATTGATCAGCGCCTCACGCAAGTTGCCATGGTGGTAGGTTCGGCGGCTCATCAGGCGTCCTGAGAAATTGCATCTATGTGAAAGGCTCTTACATCAATCCGGCCCGGGATGCAGCCGGAATGTTGGCCGCTGCGCGCGCAGCGATCCAAAACCCGGTTGCAAACAGTCCGTTAACGCCTGTATGTATAGGGTTAACGGCAAATGGATGCCGTTCTGGTGATGTATGTCCAAGCCAATCAATGCGCCCGCCGGACCCGGTGATGGCGGGGCGGTGCAGGGTTCCCGCGAAATCGAGGAGTTCCGCCAGCGCTATCCCGATATTCGCCATGTGGACGCGATCTTTATCGATATGTGCGGCATCGCGCGGGGGAAACGCCTTCCTGTCGAGGAGCTGCCTGGAGTTTTCAGCGCAGGTCTGAACCTGCCAGCCAGCATCTATCTTCTGGATGCGACGGGGGATCAGCTGGACGTGCTGGGGCGCGGCTTTACCGATGGCGATCCCGATGGTACGGGCGTTCCCATAGCTGGCACGCTGGTGCCGGCGCCCTTTGCAGGGCCGGGACTGGGTCAGGTGCTGATGCGCCTGCGCGAGCCGATGCCGCAGGACATTTATTATGATCCGCGCAATATTCTGGCGGCCGTTGTGGAACGCTTCACCGCGATGGGCCTCACACCCGTGGTGGCGTGCGAGCTGGAATTTTATCTGATCGATATGGAGCGCGATGAAAATGGCGCGCCGCAGCCGCCCAGGCTGCCCGGATCGGCGCGGCGCGATGTCAGCAATCAGGTCTATTCGCTGGAAGAGCTGGATTATTATCAGGCTTTTATGGATGATTTGCAGAACTGGAGTGCTGCGCAGGGCGTACCCGCCACCATGGCCAGCGCCGAGTTTGGTCCCGCGCAGTTCGAGATCAATCTGCGTCACCGCGCCGATGCGCTGCGGGCCGCCGATGATGCGGCGCTGTTGCGCCGTCTGGTGAAGGCGGCGGCGCAGGCGCGGGGCATGGAAGCCAGCTTCATGTCGAAGCCCTATCCCGAGAAAGCCGGTAGCGGGTTACATGTGCATGTCAGTGTGCTGGACGCGGCAGGCCGGAATATTTTTGATGGCGATGGGGACGCGGGTAGTGCGGCGCTGCGTCATGCGATTGGTGGCGTGCGCCAGACCATGGCGCAGAGCATGGCGATTTTTGCGCCCAGCCTTAGCGCCTTTCGCCGGTTTGGCCCGAATATCTTTGTGCCGCTGTCGGGATGCTGGGGATATAATAACCGGTCGGTTGCAGTGCGGGTGCCATCTGGCCCGGGTGACGCGCGCCGGCTGGAACATCGCGTGGCCGGGGCGGACGCCAATCCGTATCTGTGTGTTGCCGCCATTCTGGCGGGCATGCATCATGGCGTGACCATCCAGGCAGATCCCGGGCCGCCGGTGGAAGGCAATGCGGGAACGCAAATTCCCTCCGACCTGCCGCAGAATATCTGGGCCGCGCTGGAAGCCATGGCGGCGGGAAACATTCTGCCCACTTATTTTCCGGGCAATTATGCGGCGCTGTATGTGGACGCCAAGCGCCGGGAACTGGACAAATTTCTGCAGATCATATCGCCGCAGGAATATGCCTGGTATCTGTAGGCCTGTCAGGACGTGAATTGCAGCCGCATGCGCACCGGCGCGGCCCAGGCCAGGCGTTGATTTTCCAGAACCCAGCTTGCCGAATCCAGACCGGCAAGGGTGAACGTTCCGCCCTTGCGGGGGTTCGCCGAGTGAGTCACAACGCGGCATAAATGCCGCGCGCCATCGGCCAGTTCAACAAGACAATCGCGCCCCAGCGCCGCAGGCAGTTGCGATTCGGGCAGCGGCGCGCACACCAGATATTCCCCCGCATGATAGGGGCCACAGGGGTGCGCCAGGCGGACGACCTGACTGCCTGGTCCAGGAAGCGCCATGCGGAACAGTTGCGGATCATGGCTGGTGCAGGCGCCACCGCCGCCGATTTCGCCGATCAGTTCGGCCCCGCCGGGCGTGCCGCTTTCGAGCAGGTCCGCCGGGCTGACATTCAGCGCCGCCGCGATACGTTCCATCCAGTCAGTGGAGAGGCGCATTTTGCCATTTTCAATGCGCGACACGGATTGCGGCGTCAGGCCAATGACGGCGCCTAGCGCTGCCAGAGTCAGGCCGCGCTGTTTTCGGAACAGACGGATTTTATTGCGCATGGAGACTATTCCGCGATTCGCATTAGTACGTAATGATAGAATTATGTAGCACAAAAATTACGTAATAAGAAAATAAATTGCCTTGCAATATAGGAATTATATCTGTAAAAGGAATATAAACCTGCAATCAAAAGGGGTGATTTATGAGTAGGGCAGATAATAACGAGAAAATTGTAGAGATGGATGAGGTTCTGCGGCGTCTTGGCGAAGCGCGGGCCATGGGCCGCGGGATGGCGGAGGACAGGTTTGGGGTGTTTGTGGCGCGCAACCGTTTTGCCAGGCCGGTGATGACTGTCGGGCCGGAAATATTGAGACTGCTTATGGCGGGGGAATTGATTTCGCCGCGACAGGAGCAGCCGGATGAGTGGGTTATTTCACGCCTTGGGCGTGCGCGTTTGCGCCGGACGCAGGCCAATGACGCGCCCTTTCGCAGCCAGCATCAGGTCCTGGACCTTCGTGAGCAACGGGGGATGAGGGGAGAGCCTGTTGTGGTGCGGGTAAATAATGCGGAAAGCCCGCTGGGCTGGCTGATTAGCCACAAGGATCGCAAGGGCAAGCCATTGATAAGCACGGAGCAATTTGCAGCGGGAGAGCGGTTGCGGCAGGACTTTACGCTGGCCAATCTAGCCCCGCGGGTTACTGCGATGTGGGGTATGCCGATCAATCATGCCGGGCGCAGGGGCGGCGGCGGCGATCCCGCTTGCATGAATGATACGATGATCGCCGCGAAGGACCGGTTGTGGGCGGCACTGGATGCGGTCGGCCCCGATCTTGGCGGCGTGCTGTTGCAGGTGTGTTGCCATTTGAATGGGCTGACCCAGACCGAGCGAAATCTGGGCTGGCCTGCGCGGGCGGGAAAGGTGGTTCTTGGCATCGCGCTGGACCGGCTGGCCGCGCATTACGGTATTGGCATTGGCGGCCCCCCCAGGCAGCAACCCCGGACCTATCATTCGGGGGTTGCCGATACTGGCTGCAAAAAATAATTTACGAAATACGTAAAATATATCTTGCTTATTGTAACGGTATAGGCTAGAAGATTGTCCATGGTCGAAATTGCGTCCGGGGCAGAGGCCCTCCGCCCCAGGCGGCAACGCATAACAAGAGGCCGGCACGAGAGTGATAAAAGGCGCCCGCGCACCAGCCTTCGCCAAATGGCTACGGCCTGGCAAGAGTGGGGCGCTTTTTTTGTGGGCGCCGATCGCGCAAGCAGATTTCCATTCAGGGAGAGGCAATGACCAGGCGGCAAATTGATTGGGACGCGGTTGCGCGGGAATATAATGCCAGTGACATGCCGGTGGCGGAAATCGCCTGCAAGCATGGGCTGTCGCCCATCAACATATATGCGAAGGCAAAGCGTGACGGATGGGCGCGCCCGGGCGCAAGCGGTGATACGGGAAAAGCCAAAAAGCCGGTGCGCCGCAGATTATCCAAACGCGCAGGCAGTCCACCCAAGAAACCCGCGGTAATTTCTTACGGAGATGTCAATTCCAGCCGCGCGCTTGGGCGCATGATGGGAATTGTCAACCGGTTGGCGGATGAACTGGAACAGCATCTGGATCATCCAAAAAAGCCGGGTATGAGCGCCACGGAAAAAAAAGGCGCGGCGGATATTCTGACGTCGCTGGCGCGGGCGCTGGAGAAGTTGACGGTGCTGGAGCGCGAAGCCAGCAATCATCCAGGCGCAGACAAACAAACTGAAAATGTGAAAGAGGCCAACATAGCGGGGGCGGATGACTGCTGGGAAGAAGTACAACGCCGCCTGGCTCGCTACGCTGCCGGAGCCGCAAAGGAATGAAATTCTTGCGGCGCTTCCCCCGCGTCTGCGCAGGCAAATCGTGTGGCTGTGGCCGTTCTGGGCGCGCGAAGATCAACTGGCCCCGCAGGGCAGCTGGGTAAGCTGGCTGTTGCTGGGGGGCAGGGGTGCGGGGAAAACCCGCGCGGGCGCCGAATGGGTGCGCGCCGCCGTCACCGGGAAGACGCCGCTGGCGCGGGGAGCGCGCGGGCGGATCGCGCTGATCGGCGAGACGATCAGCAGCGCGCGCGACGTGATGGTGGAAGGCGAAAGCGGCATTCTTACGGTTTCACCGCCCTGGGCGCGGCCAAAATTTGAAGTATCGAAGCGCCGTCTGATATGGCCCAACGGCGCACAGGCGCAGCTGTTTTCGGCCGAAGACCCCGATGGGTTGCGCGGCCCGCAATTTGACGGGGCGTGGGCGGACGAATTGACCAAATGGCGCCATGGGCGCGAGACATGGGACATGCTGCAATTCGGGCTGCGGCTGGGCGCCGATCCGCGTCAGGTGATTACCACGACGCCGCGCCCCGTGCGTCTGTTGCGCGACTTGCTCGGTGATCCGAATACGGTGGTGTCACGCGCTACAAGCTACGTCAATGCCGCAAATCTGGCGCCGCAGTTTTTCGAACGTATTACCGCGCAGTATGAAGGCACGCGGCTGGGACGCCAGGAGCTGCTGGCGGAACTGCTGGAGGACAATCCCGACGCATTGTGGAGCCGGGCGCAGATCGACCGGCACAGGGTGAGTGTGGCGGCGGACATGTCCCGCATCGTGGTGGCGGTTGATCCGCCTGCGGCCAGCACAGTCAATAGTGACGCATGCGGCATCCTTGTCGCGGGGCTGGGCGTTGACGGGCATGGCTATGTGCTGGCGGATTATTCCGTACAGGGTGTATCGCCGCAGGTATGGGCCAGCCGCGCGGTGGCGGCCTATCATGATTTTCAGGCCGACCGCCTGGTGGCGGAAGTTAATCAAGGCGGTGACATGGTGGAAGCGGTGATCCGCCAGATTGACAGGAATGTGCCAGTGCGCCCGGTGCGCGCCAGCCGCGGCAAGGCCGCACGCGCCGAGCCGGTATCGGCTTTGTATGAACAGGGCCGGGTACATCATGCGGGCGCGTTACCCGCACTGGAAGATGAAATGGCGGAGTTCACCCGGGGCTTTAACCGCAGCGTTGCAGGGTGGAGCCCGGACCGGGTGGACGCGCTGGTATGGGCGTTGACGGATTTAATGCTGACCGGTGAAGCGGGAGAGCCGCGTGTGCTGAGGTTATAATGAAGAGGAAAGGGGAAAGCGTGAGCGATACATTCAGCATTTTACGCAAGATTGGATTGCGTCCTGCGTTGGCGGTCAAGCACAGCGCCGCGGGTTCCCTGATCGCCATTCATGGCCAGGGCGCGCCCGTCTGGACGCCGCGCAATTATGGTGAACTGGCGCATGAGGGATTTGCGCGCAACGCCATTGCCTATCGCTGTGTACGGATGATCAGTGAAACCGCCGCCGCCGTACCGTGGGTTCTGTATGAAAATGCGGGCGGGCGGGAGCGCGAACTGGACACGCATCCGCTGTTGAGCCTGCTGGCGCGGCCCAATCCGCTGCAGAGCGGGGCCGAGTTCAAGGAAGCCTGGTTTGGATTTTTGCAGATCGCGGGAAACGCCTATATCGAGGCCGCCGATGTGCGCGGCGTGGTGCGTGAGCTGTATGTGCTGCGCCCGGACCGGATGAAAGTCATTCCGGGTGCGCGGGGCTGGCCTGCGGCCTATGAATATTCTGCGGGCGGCAAGAGCGTGCGGTTTGATATGGGTGCGGCGCGTGGGCGCACGCCCATTCTGCATATGCGGCTGTTTCACCCCAGCAATGATCATTATGGATTTTCGCCGATTGAAGCGGCAGCACTTGGCATTGATCTGCACAATGCGGCGGCGGGCTGGAACAAGGCGCTGCTGGATAATGGGGCGCGGCCATCGGGGGCGCTGATTTATCATGGTGCGGATGGTAATCCCAATCTGAGCCAGGACCAGCTGGCGCGGCTGAAACAGGAGCTTTCGGATAATTATCAGGGGCCCGCAAATGCGGGGCGCCCGTTGTTGCTGGAAGGCGGGCTGGAC
>JAUSQH010000132.1 GCA_030652895.1 Alphaproteobacteria bacterium | reverse complement strand
GCACCCCGTCGGATGGGTGCGGCACTGACCTACGCCCGCCGCTATGCGCTGTTCACGATGGTTGGGATTGCCGGCGAGGATGATCTCGACGCGGCACAAGATGCGACCCCCAACCCGACAGAAGGCCACAGGGCCGTGGATAGGGGGCTCCCTTCCAACGTTGCGGCGGCGCCGGCCCATTCCAGCCCATCTGGAGCAGGCAGGCCAGCCGCCTCCACGTCGGCCGGAGAAAAGCTGTCCACGAACGATTCAGCTGCAGCCAGCGCCGAACTGATCCAGGAAATCAAGACTATTTCGGACGATGGCCTGCAGTCCCGCGCAATAGCCATCCTGAAGGCCAAAAACCGCCTCTCAACGGTTGACGCAAGACGGGTGGAGGTTGCTTTCGCGGCCAGGATGACGCCCCCAGACGCCCTTCCTGAGGCCCTGCCGGATGACTCGCCGACATTGGCCTCCACCGATCAAGAGAAGCCTGAGCTCTCCCCCAACTCAACGGAGCCCGCAAAGCCGCGGCGGGGCAGGGGGCGGCCCCGCAAGGTCGCGACCGCCACCGTGCCACTGACGACCCCAGCCCCCTCGCCACCAGCTATCGACGACGTTCCGGCGGCGGCCATATCTGATCGGTCCGCCGCCGCGCCGGGCAAAATCGATAAGAGCCAACTCACATTCAGCGAGCCTCGCCGGCTTCGCGACAAAAGCCATCTGAAATTTGTTGCGTCGCAGCCGTGCCTGGTTTGCGGGAGAAGCCCCGCCGACGCCCACCATCTGCGCTTTACCCAGCCCCGCGCCATGGGGCTCAAGGTCAGCGACGAATTCACCGTGCCGCTCTGCCGAACGCATCACCGCGACAATCATAACTTCGGGGATGAGGTCGCATGGTGGGAGAGGCGAGCCATTGATCCCGTGGCGACCTCGCGGATGCTCTGGATGTCGACGCGGCGCATTGAATGATCCGCCAAACCCATCTTCCGGAATACTATGTGATGCTCTGTGCACGTCGATATGCGGAGATGGCAAAGAAGCTCGTAGTCGCAGTGAATGAAAATGAACGGACGCAGGCGAAAAACCGCCTTGCCTACATTCTGGAGTCTGGCTTGATCGAGTTCAAACATGAATCAGAGAGAAGGCTGCGAGCCTATCCCGACGACTTTCGCAAAGCGCTTCTCGAAAAGGATGGGTCGGTGATTTCACGCTCCATAAGCCGAGAGGAATCCGAGATCCTGAGATACGCCTGCGCGGTCCCCACTTTCACGCTGATCGACAACTTATCGGCTGTCGAAATGCAGGACCTGGCCGACATGTTCGAAGGCTGGGCTCAGAGCGACCGCATGGATTGCGTCAATGTGGCCATGTTCCACGGCTATGCAGATGGCCTTCGGAGTTTGGTCGAAGCGGTCGGACCTGACTTTATCCCGCCACCCGCGCCACCCGGCGCACCGGTTTCTCTCATGAAATTTATGGCCTTGAGAATGCGCCAGTAAGATTTCCAACGCCGCCGCCGGCAACCGTTGTTCTCAGTAAGCCCAGACATTGGTCCGAGAGGAGTTATACCAGCATGGAAGACGAGCCGCCCCCCTTTTCCTATTCGTCCGGACTTTTGTCCGAACCCAGCATGTACGCCCCCCTTGAGATCTGGGAGAAGTTTCTGGCCGAGATGCAGGCCATTCCTGCCGACCTCTTGAAGGAGCAGATCATCATCAAGGCGAAGCGGGTGATCGAGGAGAGCAGGCAAGCGCTCAACGCCGCGCGTCACGGTGTTCGCTGGCTGCACTGAACTGGATGGAACCAGCGCTGGGCCTGCGACACGATACTGTGGAGGAACTCGAAGATTTGGATCGAATTTCCCAACAAGCGCCGGCTGACTTCTATAGCGTCGAAACAGAGATCAAGAAATCTTCTGCCATCCATCCGATCTCGGAAACGTCGCAAAATGGCCAATACCCAAGGTTCCGGCGGAAATATTGCAGCCCCCAAAGCCCTCTCGCCCTTCATCAATCGGCTCCCCCGGCTTCTGCCTGGCGAGACAGAAACCGAATACTGGGCGCTGTTCGACTTGTTGATGGAAGACATGGTTCCCACCACCAACACCGAGTGGCTGGTGCTGGCCGACGTCGTTGGGCTGTTTTGGGAAATCAGGCGCTTTACCGCCTGGAAGGGCGCGATCCTCGCCGTCAATCGCACCGCCGCCCTCGAATCCGCGCTCCAGCAGACCCACCCTGCCATCATTGTTCCCGGGGCCATGCCGCACCTCATCATCAAGGCTAGGCAGGAAGCGGAGGAATGGCGCACAGATCCGAACAAGCGTCTTGTCCTGGAAGCGCGCCTCGCCGCTCACGGCTACGACGAGGAAACGCTCAATGCGGGGGCATTGATCGAGGCGCTGGTGCCGCTCGCGACGATCGACCGGTTCCTGTCTTCCGCCCGCAGCCAACTCAACTCCATGTTGAAGGAGGTTTATGTGCGCCGGGAGTTCGCCGACCGCGCCCGCAAGGCCCTCAACGACGGTCTCAAGGCTACCGCGCCGCCGGCCAATCAGAAACAGATCGAGCTCAATTAGGCCACAAGTGCCATGACCTCCGACCGCCAGACTGAATCCAACAAGATCAATGCCTCGCGCAGTACCGGTCCACGGACTCCGGGGGGTAAACACCGCTCACGAAATAACGCCCGACGACACGGCCTGGCCACGCGAATTGAAGATGACGCCGAGACACAGGCCAGTATCGAGGACCTGACCGCAATCCTGGCTGAAGGCAGCACCGATTTCGAGCGCATCGACCAGTCACGCCTCCTCGCCCTGAGTCATTTCGACCTTCGGCGGATACGATCAGCCCGCCACGAGGTATTCTTGGCAGTCTACGATTTGGAGAACGTCTGCGGCGACGATCTCGTAAAGGCGTTGTCGGTAATGGACAGGATCAACCGCTACCAGACGAGGGCACTGTCGAAGAGTAGGCGCGCGCAGCGCAAATTGGCGGACTCTACGCACTAGATCGCGCAGACCGCGCGTATTATGTAGGGAGATTGACGCGAACCTTTGTGCGGGGCGGGACGCCTTGCGAGCCGCCCGACGTCGGGTCCCGGTGGCGTGGAAATGCCGACCAGAAAAATTGAGGTTATCGACTTTTGCCAATTCCTGGCTTAGCAACACCGGCTACAGAACTTGACCGTTTGTAGAGCTGCGCGAGTGCTTGTTCCAGAATCGTTTTAGTTTATTTCTAGCCAATAATGATCAGGCTGGTGCATTGACCAAGAAGCTTGCATTTTTCTCTCACAGTACGGATTTTTTTTTCCGTCACTTTTATCCGGCGCTGGAGACGGCGGTGGAACTGGGATTCGAAGTGACTCTCTTTCTTCCGAAGGAGCCAGAGCGATTTATACCGCTAGCCAGCTGCGTCCGGTACGTGACCCCTCCGATCTCGAGTGGTCAGGTTTCCCCCATCAGCATTTTTCGCCAGGTCATTTGGCTAACGAGAGAGATTCGCAAGTCTCCACAGAACGTTGTGATGGCGTTCTCGCTCCGAGCCTGCGTTGTGCTCGCGCTTGCTATGCCATTTGTCAGATGTGATCGCGCGATCTTTTCAATCACTGGCCTCGGACTAATGAGTTTGCTGTCGGACGCACGGACAAGGCTCAGTCGCAGGATAGTGTACGGTATACTCGCTAGAGTGGCACGAAATCCCAAGGCATGCTTCGTGCTCGAAAATGGCTCAGACGGAGAGAGGATTGGGCTTCCGACTACCGCGCAAAAGCATCAGATTATGGGAGCGGGGGTCGATGCCAGCGAATTCACCATCCAGCCGATGCCACCGCGCCCGCCCCTTAGACTGGTTGTTGCAGGCCGACTGATTTGGTCAAAAGGTGTCGACATAGCTGTTGAAGCGGTATCGAGGCTGGTCAGAGAGGGAGCCAGCGTCGAGTTGGACATATATGGTTCGCCAGATCCGGACAATCC
>JAUSQH010000109.1 GCA_030652895.1 Alphaproteobacteria bacterium | reverse complement strand
ACCGGCCGTCCCGGACCGACAATGGTATTCCACCAGCCCGGCCGCCCGGTAATCGGGTTCCTGCCAGCCACATACTGATCAAGAGTCAGCGCATGGCACACCAGCACGGCGTTGGAACGATCCTTGTTCAGCGTGCCATAGGTTTGATAGGCAATCTCCAGCGGCGCCAGGCTTGCCCCGCAGTCCAGCAACAGCGGCGCGTCCATGCCAAAACGCATCACCGGCTCAAAGCGATTCTCCGCCTGCCGCTGCTCAGGACTATGATTTTCAGTGCCCGAATTCATGAGGTTAACTGCTCTAGAAGGCGCTTGCCTGTCAAGCGGCAATCCATTTCCAACGCCCGTATCAAATGGCGGTTAAGGTCATGGTTGCACACCTGATTCACAATATGCCATTGATGGCCGATGGAGGCAGCAGACAATATACTCCGCCTCGCTGCAATCGGCGTTCTGACCCTGACAGCGCTGCGTATCCTGTGGATGGCTGGCGTGACGCGCGCAAGCGTCGCGACGGCGCTGTTCATGGGCAGTGTCACTGCCTATATGCTGGCGTCCTCACGAAGCCTTTTTCCTTTGCTTGGATCGTTTCAATATCTGGTTATAGCGGGCGGTTCCAGTTTACCCATGTTCTTCTGGTGGTTCAGCTGCACGCTCTTTGATGATGCTTTCACGTACCGCCTCTGGCACGGGCTGCTTTTCGCCGGCTTTTTAGTTCTTGGCCAGGTGATAACAACCGGGCCGACAGTGGCGTCAGATATACCGAATTCTGGCGCGCTTGTCCTGCACCATGTCATTGCGCTTGGGCTGGCGTTTTCCGCAATCTTTGAGGCGATTAACAGCCGCGCCGGCGACTTGATCGAAAGCCGCCGCCAGTTGCGGCTGATCATCGTGATAGGGACCGGCCTTTATATACTCATGGTCCTGAGCGTTGAACTGACATTTGACAATGTACGCCCACCGGCATGGCTTGAAACCATGAACGCAGCCGGGATATTGGCGCTATCCCTGTTTCTGGCGCCAAAATTCAGTCGTGAACTTTACGTCACCCCGGTAACACAGCCGCAGCTTCAACAGGAGATGGCCCCCACGGACCGTCTTATATTGGAAAAGTTGTTGACGGCGATTGAGCAGGAAAAACTGTACCGCGAGGAAGCGCTGACCATTACCGCGCTGGCCGATCGCCTTGCCGTCCAGGAATACCGGCTGCGCCGGCTCATTAACCGGCATTTGGGCTATCGAAATTTCAACGCATTTCTCAATCATTACCGAATTTCTGAAGCACAATCACATCTTGCCGACATCTCAATGGCGCGGATACCGGTGCTGACCATCGCTATGGATTTAGGCTACCGCTCACTCAGCCCGTTCAACCGCGCGTTCAAAGAAATCACCGGCGTCACCCCGACCGAATACCGCCGGGAGAAATTGGCCACCGATAGACTGACTGATTCTGAAAAAATGACGTCGATTCCGGAATCCACCTGATTTTTTTGCCTCCGACGAGACCCGGACGGTCATCCAAGGGCACAACACCCCAGGATTCAACCTTACGGAGTGACGCTCATGTGCCTTACACAATTATCCGCGTTTTTTAACCAGGCCTGGGTTCAGATATGGTCTGTCATATTCCTGATTGATTTTGCCCGCTATCTGATCGCCGCAGGCGTGGTTTATGGTGTTCTGTGGATCGCGCTGCGCCGCCGCCTGGCGCACCGGCGTATACAGCCAGGCCTGCCTGCGGCAAAGCAAATGCGCAAGGAGTTCGGCTATTCCTTTCTCACAGTGCTGGTTTTTGCAACCGTCGGGCTCGGCATCTATTACGGCGGGCAGGCCGGTATCCTGAAACTGATCCCCGAATTTCACGCGAGCGATACCGGCTATCTGATCGGCAGTACCGCTTTGATGATTGTCGCCCATGACGCCTATTTCTACTGGACCCACAGGTTGATGCATCATCCGCTTTTGTACCGCTGGACGCATTTGCGGCATCATCTTTCGCGCAGGCCGACGCCCTGGACGGCCTATTCATTTGCGCCAGCCGAGGCCCTGGTGCAGGCAAGTTTCGCGCCCCTGTTCGTACTGTTCGTGCCGATGCATGATCTGGGCCTGTTCCTGTGGGTGGGGCATATGATCGTCCGCAACGCCATCGGGCATTCCTGCATCGAGATATTTCCACGCGGCTGGGTCGGCAATCGCTGGCTGGACTGGAACAACACGGTGACACACCATGATCTGCACCATAGCAGGTTCCGGCATAATTATGGCCTGTACTTCACCTGGTGGGACCGGCTGATGGGTACGGAAAACCCGGAATACCGTACAAGGTTTGATGAAGTCAGTCAGGCGCAACCCATGTCCGGGAACGCCGCACAGGCGGCGGATTAACTGGCTACAGCAACCCCAGCGCCATCAGCTCGGCGCGCATTTCCGGCGGCATTTCATTTTTGCCGCCGCCTCTGCCAGCGTCCGGGGGCGCGTCCGCGGGCTTCAGATAGCGCCATCCCTGAAACGGGCGGCGGGGATAGGGTTGAGTAGGGACAAGTTTCGGATCCAGAATCAGGGCGCAACGCGCCACACCTTCACCGTCCACAACCGGACGCAATTCCAGCAGGCGCTGGCGCGCCTGAATATGCCCCTTGATCACCCAGTAGATCGAACCGCCCGTCAGCAATTCATCGCCCCGTCGCGGGGTCATGCGGGTGACATGCTGCACCACGCCGTCCTTGCGCAGGCGGTGCTGCTGCCACGCAGCAAGTTCATCGAACTGCGTAATCCCTACGCATAACTTAATCAGGTTCAAAGCCATGCCTGATAATATCTCAGTTTGAATTCTGGAAAGAGAGGAAACCAGACTTATTATAGCGCCGCAAACGCCGGTGCATAATCAATCTGAACGTTAGTTGTACGAGGTAATTCTTTCAGAAACAAAGCCAGAAGATGCGGTCCCGCAAAGGGAGAAATGAACCCCTGAGCAAGTTCGGCACGAAAACCGAAACGCTCATAATAAGCCGGATCACCTAGCACAAAGACAACATCCCACCCCTGCTCTTTCGCCAGAGCAAGGCCCGCTTTGATCAAAGCTGCACCGACACCGCGACGCTGGTACTCAGGTGCGACAGAAACTGGAGACAATCCAAGCGCCCTGAACGGGGCCGTCATCCTGGAGAACATCACGTGACCGACGACCACATTTCCGGCAACTGCCACAAACTAAATAATTGCATCATTATCAGACCGAAG
>JAUSQH010000100.1 GCA_030652895.1 Alphaproteobacteria bacterium | reverse complement strand
TACCAGGCGGTGATCTACAGCTTCGTGCCCGATGTGGCGCGCGGCGTTGCCGCCGTGCTGGCCGAGCCGGCGCTGGCCGGCGCGCTGGTCGACGCCAGCGTGCCCTTGTCGAGCGGCCCCTGCACCGACTGGGCCGGCGCGCTCAAGGCCAGCTTCGAGCCCGGGCGCACACGTTTTGCCGGCCACTACCCGCAAGCCTGCGGCGAGCAGAGCTGGGCCGTCGCCGATCCCCAGCCCGCCAGCTACAACGCGCGCCTGCTCGAAGCGCTGTGGCGCGACATGGGCGGGCGCCTCACGGGCCGCGTGCGCGACGGCCTGGCGCCGGCCGACAAGCCGAGCTTCGAGCTGCGCTCGCCGCCGCTGGCCGATGTGGTGCGCGACATCAACAAGTTCAGCAACAACGTGATGGCGCAGCAGCTTTTCCTGACGCTGGCACTGGCGCGCGACCCCGGCCAGCCGGCGACGCCGCAGGCCGCGCGAGCCGAGTTGCGGCGCTGGCTGACCGGCAAGCTCGGCGAGCTGCCGGCGGACACGGTGCTGGACAACGGCTCCGGCCTGTCGCGCGAATCGCGGCTGTCCGCCCTGCAACTGGCACGCCTGCTGGCGCAGGCCTATGACAGCGCGCTGATGCCCGAGCTGATGGCCTCGCTGCCGGTCAGCGGCATCGACGGCACGATGCGGCGCGCGCGTGCCAGCCCGGGCCGGGCCCACCTGAAGACCGGATCGCTGCGCGACGTCGTCGGCCGCGCCGGCTACGTGCTGTCCGACAGCGGCCGCCGCTATGTGCTGGTGGCCATCATCCAACATGCCAACGCCAACGCCGCCCGCCCAGCGCTGGAGGCGCTGGTGCAATGGGCCACGCGCGACGCGCCGGCCCGCTGAGACCCATGGCCTTGAACCTTGAAGTGCACGACCTGATCGGCTACCTGGCGGCCGCCCTGACCACGTTCTCGTTTGTGCCGCAGGCGCTGCTGACGCTGCGCACGCGCGACGTCAGCGGCATCTCGCTGAGCATGTACAGCATGTTCACCGTTGGCGTGGCCTTGTGGCTGGCCTATGGCTGGCGGCTCGGCGAGTGGCCGATCATCATCGCCAACCTGGTGACGCTGGGGCTGGCGTCAACGATCCTGGTGACCAAGATCGTCATCGACCGCCGCAACCGCCAGCGCGCCGGCTGAGCGCCGGCGCTCAGC
>JAUSQH010000091.1 GCA_030652895.1 Alphaproteobacteria bacterium | reverse complement strand
CGGCGTCCCAAAATCTCAAGCAGCAACTACGCAATCATGGCGCCGTCGATGCGGATCGAACGATCTCCTGCGGCGATCCGTCGTCACCAGGACCTCTGCCGCTGCAAGCAAGTTCTCATTCGAGGCTGGAGCCTCGCCTTGTGCCTGGCCTCTCCCCAGTCGTCGATACGGACGCATTCTGATTTGAGCACAAGGCTTGCGTCAACGCATACGTTGATCCCTCTCGAGGGCGCGATGCACGCCCGATGAGCGAATACTTGCTGAGGAACTAGCATGGCCACAGCCTGTTAAAGAGGCACGGACCTTTGACGTATATCAAATTGCGAACCCGGGCGGTCTGCTCTATTCGCAGCACCCAACTCGGAGAAAACAGATATGATTACTCGAAGCCTACTGGTTGCGACTACCGCTCTTTCGCTCATCGCCATGCCCGCAATGGCCCAGACCACGAAGACCGACGGTGGCCACCATTACAGCGGCGGACCCAAGACCGAATCCCATCATATGGGCAAGAAGGGTACCGGCGTGAAAGCGAAGAAGACCGGGCCCAGCGGCAGCCATCACTACAGCGGCGGCCCGCGTGAACCCCACCACATCGGGCCGAAATAGCAACGCAGCGTATTGTGACCTGTCCCGGCCCTGAAGGGCCGAGCGGTTGGCGGGTTGTCCCTTCTTGCTTCCGCCGACAATCCAGCCCAGCAGGAGCTGAAGATGTCGGTGGCGGATGTGGAATGCCTACTTCGGGAATCCGGCCTCCCTAGGGTGTCCGGGATATCCCACGATGTGCGGACGCTGCTGGTCAGCGAAGATCCGCGCGCGGCCGAGGCCCTGGACCTCTTCGCGTTCAGCGCTGCACGGCAGGCAACGATGATGGCGCACAGTCTCGGCGGGCTGGATTGCCTGGTATTCACCGGCGGAACCGGTGAACACGCAAGTGCGGTCCGGTCCGCTATATGTGCCCGTCTTGGATGGCTGGGAGTGGAGCTTGACGACGTCTCCAACTCGCTTTCCAGAGCTCGGATCTGCGCCGAGCAAAGCCGGATCGACGTGCGCATCATCCCCGCCGACGAAGAGATCGTGATTGCCAATCATTGCTGGGAAATAGCTGGTTCGGGAATCCAGCGACCGGACATCGAGAGCGACGCCGTGAAGGACGGCTCAACCTACCGTCTGTTTGCCGATGAAGCGCATGAATGGCTGGGAGCCATTCGGTCCAAACAGCATAACGGCGTACGGTTCCGGAACCCCGCCTTCCATGCCGGGCGACCCGGCCGGCATGCCCGGCACCGCGAGGCCCCTTGCGTTGGGACGCTCGGCGAGCAGGCGCCGAATTGCCGCCGCGGGCACATGCCCCTCGACCAGATAGCCAGCGATTTCCGCCGTATGACATCCGGCTAGGTCTTCAGGAATGGCAAAACGAGCCCGCACCTGCCTCAGGTCGGACGTCTCCTCCACCTTGACCGCGAACCCCGCGTCCCGCAAATGCCGCACCCAGCCCGTGCAACAGCCGCAGTTCGGATCTTTGTGCACAACGGCGACCGTTGGCCCGTCGGCGAAGGCGGCGGGGGTCGTCAGACCAGCCGCGGCCATAAGTCGGACGAACGATCGGCGTGTGATCTGATGCGCTCTCTTTTTCACCCTTCACTCCTCTCGCCTCTGGGGAGGAGATGCTCCCCACACATTCAACTACGCAATCCTGTCGATGCCCCGCGCCAAGAAACCGCCTTCACTCACTTTCGCCCGCGATCTGATCGCCTCCCCTTCCTCCAAATGGCCGAGTCACGCCCGCCCCGTTGTCAAGTGAACCACGCCGTAAAGGAGGCGATCATCATCCGCGATCAGAGATGTTTGCGCATGGCGCCTGTTACCCTCCGTGCTTGGAGAGCCATTCCTTCAACATCTTCTGCTCCTTTTTCTGGTCCTCCATCCCTTTCTCTGCGATCTTCCGGATTGTCGGATCCTTGGTCTCCTTCAACACCGTCTCGGACATGTCTATCGCGCCCTGATGATGGGCGATCATCATCTTCGCCCACGCCTTAGTAGGATCCGGGTCCATCCCTTTCTGCATGTCCGTGTCCATTTTCTCCATCGATTGCATGTACGATTTCATGGCAGCATCCTGCGCGTTCGCGGGGGTGATGCTGAGTAGAGCGAGCGCCAGGACTCCGGAGGCGGCACGCAGCAGTGCTTTATTGGACATGTTCGTCTCCCAGGTTTGCATTGTCTGCAGCCAACGTGGTGCAACCGTGCTTGTTCCTGAGGAGACGAGACAGTTGAGCGGAAATGCATTCTCTCGAACCCAACGCGGTCCGCCCATGCGGGAGCATCCGACGGGCACACCCTGGGCCAAGCTTGGACCACAGCCCTATGCCTGCCCAAACTCTCCTCTTCTGAGAACAAGCGCGATTGCGCAGATCACACTTCCGCTTTGCTCCTGCTTTTGCATATCCATGCCCTTGTGGGGGTCATTAGCTTTCATCCCGCCCATGCTTGCCATGTTCTTGCAGCAGGGACACATACCCGTGCCGGACTGCTGTTGTTCCGGCTGTGCGTGGGGTGCGGCTGCATTCGGTCATCTGCTTCGCCGCGGCGGGCGCGCCGCACATGCCGCCCGCCCCCGCTTGCTGACCACCGCCGCATATGGAGAACGCGGGACCGATGGTTAAAAGCATTGCGACGGCGGCCGAACCTAGAAGGAACGCATGGGAACCTCCATTTGCCGGCCCAAGTTTACCCGCCCCCGGTCTGGTTCGACATCACGTTCTGGTTGGAGAAGGGGAGAAAGCCCAGAACGGTAAAGGCACGGCCTCGTTAGCCTTCCCCTTGCACCCTCACGAGTGTTCGGTCGTATCGCGGCAAACGTCGAACTCGAGCCAGGTTCGCACCAAGCCGTCGCCTACGAAACCGGCGGCCGGAAATTCGGATCGCTCGCATGGCCGAAACTGAAACCATCCTGGATAAGGCACGGTCAATTTACAAACTGGAGCGCCGGAATGGCGCACAAGTTTGTCCCAGCCGCGGCGGAGGTCGAACGAGGTTACTTGACCACGATCGTCCCGGTCATTCCCGCCTCGCGATGACCGGGGATCAGGCAGGCATACTCGAACTCGCCGGACTTGGTGAACTTCCAGACGATCTCGCTGGTCTTCTTCGGAGCGAGCTGTCGCCCGTTGGGCTCCTCGTGCGCCATGTCAGGATGCTTCTTCATCTCTTCGGCGTGCTTGAGATTGTCCGCCGTGCTTGCCAGGACGAATTCATGCTCGAGCTCGCCGTTGTTTCGCAGCACGAATTTGATCTGGTCGCCCTTCTTGATCTCCAGCCGCATCGGAACGAACAACATCTTTCCGTCCGACTCTCCCATCGTCACCTGAACGATCTTTGCGGGCTTCTTCGGATTGCCGGGCTCGCCGGCGGAGAATGTTGCGCCGTGGCTGTGGCTGTGCCCGTCCGGGCCTTCGCCTGCCCAGGCGTGTGCTGAAAGCAGCGTCGCGGCAACCAATGCGATTCCGCTCTTGGTCCAATTCATCTCTCAACTCCTCTGCGTTGGTGTTTGGTTCTTACCGGTGCTGACTTGATCGTCAGCCGGTTTCATCTCAGTCGAATTTCGCCTGAATGGTTTTGCCGTCGGGACCCGTCAGCTGCAAAACCCCTTTGGGCTGGTTTGGCAACGCGGCCGTCGCACCGCCGGAAAGGCGCGTGCCGTCCACGGGCGCCAGCAAGATCCGCTGGGATTTGCCGTCGACAACGAGAATGGCCGTTCCCTTGAATCCCGATGTCGCCACAGATTTTTCGCTGGCGTCGCTGATGAACACATCGACGGTGTCGGATTTCACGACCATTTCGACGTGGTATGATCCCGCGTCGACGATACGCCCGCCGTGCTTTCCCTTGGCTTCATGAGCCCAGGCCGCACCGGACCAGGTGAGTGCTCCGATCAATAGCCATTTTGCGTACATCGTTATTCTCCGTTTCTGAAGTCAGAAGGCTTCGGCTGATGAGGTTCCGTGAGCGGGATCCGCGGACGCGGCGGCATCCCGCCGCAAGCGTTCGAGATGCTTTTCTCCGTACCGCAGGAAAAGCACCGGTGTCAGAAAGGTATCGAGCAACGTCGCGCTGATGAGGCCGCCGAATATCGTGACGGCCACGGGATGCAGGATTTCCTTGCCGGGCGTTGCGGCGTCGATCAGGAGCGGAACCAGGGCGACGCCCGCCGCCAGCGCCGTCATCAGCACCGGGGTAAGCCGTTCGAGGCTGCCGCGGATCACGAGATCGCGTCCGAACGGCATGCCCTCCTGCAGCGCCAGGTTGATGTAGTGGCTGATCTTCAGAATGCCGTTGCGAGCCGCGATACCGGTCAAGGTGATGAATCCAACCATGGACGCGACCGAGAGCGGTTGACCGGTCCACCAGAGCGCGATGACCGCTCCGATCAGGGCGAGAGGCACGTTGCCCATCACGATCAGGGCGAACAGCACCGAGCGATAGCGGTTGTAGAGGATGGCGAAAACCAGCGACAGCGACAGCAGCGAGAGGATCCCGATGGTCCGGCTCGCTTCCTCCTGCGCCTGAAAAGTGCCTTCGAGCTGCGTATAGAAACCTTCGGGCAATTTTGCCGACGCGATCACCTCCCTGATCGATTCGACGATTTTTACCATGTCGGCGGAGCCGTTGGTGTTGGCCAGTACCACGAGGCGACGGCGCCCGTTTTCGCGCAGAATCTGGTTAGGCCCCTCGGTTTCCTTGATGTCGGCAAGCTGCCTCGCCGGAATCCACCCCGTAGGAGTTTCAATCAGAAGGTCTCCCAGTCTTTGCGTTGTCCGAAGCCGGTCCGGCAGCCGCATGGTGACATCGAACCGGCGGTAGCCGTCGATGACGCGCGACACCACCCGCCCATTCGAAAGCCGACTGAGCTGCTCGATGACGACCGCGGGCTGCACGCCATAGAGCGCGGCCCGGCCGTAATCGATCCGGATTTCAAGCTGAGGGATCAGAACCTGCTTTTCAACCTGAAGATCGGCGAGCCCGGGGATGCCTGCCATCCGCGTTCGCATCATTTCTGCGGTCGCCCGCAGCGCGTCGAGATCATCGCCAAAGATCTTCAGTGCAACCTCGGCGCGGACCCCGGAGAGCAGATGATCGAGCCGATGCGAGATCGGCTGACCCACGTTGATCGAGGCCGGGAGTACGGCTAATCGCGAGCGAATGTCCGCGATCACATTCGTCTTGGTTCGCGATGATTTGGCGAGGTCGACATCGATTTCCGAGGAATGCACGCCTTCGGCATGTTCATCCAGTTCCGCGCGCCCGGTCCGTCGCCCGACGGTCTTGACCTCGGGCACCTCCATGATGAGGCGCTCGGCAATCAGGCCGACCCGACTGGATTCAGCGAGTGAGATGCCCGGATTGAAGAGCATATTGATGGTGAGCGTGCCTTCGT
>JAUSQH010000083.1 GCA_030652895.1 Alphaproteobacteria bacterium | reverse complement strand
TCCAGGCCGGCCGTGACGCCGCGCAGCGCGCGCTGCCCGACTTGCGCGCCCGGCTCGCGGTCGCGCACTGACAGTGGCGCGGCCAAGAAAAAGCGGCCACGTCTTTCGACGTGGCCGCAAGCTAGCGAGAAAAGGGGATTTCAGCGGCTAGCAAAAAGACTGGCTACTTGGCACGCGCCAGCGGCGCGAGCGACGATCAGGCCGTGCGCTTGCCCTTGGCAGCGCCTTGGCTGGCCTTGACAGCGCTGTTGGTCATGGCTTGGAAGTTGGCTTCGGCCACTTCGGCCGCTTGCTTGCTGGCCTTGTTGACGCTTTCGTAGGCGTTGTTGGCGGCGGCGACAGCCGAACGCACCAGGGCGACGGCGCTTTCGCTGCCGGCGGGGGCGTTCTTCGCTGCGCTGTCGACCGCGGCGAGCATCTTCTGCTGGCTGTCGGCCATCGTCGCTTCGGCAAGCTTGCCGGCTTCGGCCTGGGCACCGGCGATGATCTCGTACAGGTGACGGCTGTAAGCGGCGGCCTTCTCGGCAGCCGGCTGCAGCATGCTGGCCTGCAGCGCCATCAGTTCCTGGGCGTCCTTGACCGACAGCGTGGCCTTGGTGTTGGCGGCCGATTCCGACAGCGTGGTCTTGGCGACTTGCAGGTTCAGTTCGAAGAGCTTCTCGACGCCTTCGAAGGCCTTGTTCGTCAGACCGAACAGGGACTCAAGGTTGGCTTTCTGGGCGGCGATCATTTGGTCAGCGGTGAAGTTCATGGATATCTCCTTGGCGTGGTTCAAAGGGAAGGTCACAGACGTTGCTGCGGGCTTCAAAGTGGTTTGCTGCGCTGCAACATGATTCGAAGTATAGACAGGCTGAGCGCGATGGCAAGCACTTTTTGTTGCGTTGCAGCAAAATAGGGCGATCTTCCTAGAATCTGAGCGTGCGCGCCTTCCACAACGACGATGTCGTGTTGCCACTGCCAGGTGGCCATCGGTTCCCGATCGGCAAGTACCGGCTGCTGAGCGAGGCCGCGCGGTCGCTGGCCGGACTGCGGCTGAGCGCCGCGCCAGCGGCCAGCGACGGTGAACTGGCCTTGGCGCATACGCCGGCCTGGACGGCGGCGGTGTTCGAGGGCCGCCTGAGCGCGGCGGCGCAGCGCGAGATCGGCC
>JAUSQH010000016.1 GCA_030652895.1 Alphaproteobacteria bacterium | reverse complement strand
GAAAACAAGATTAAGCGGCACCGCAATAGCCGCGACCAGCAGCGTCAACCTGATGGCGGCAACAGCATATTCCGCCTGCAGACTATCTGTATAGGCTGTCCACCCTTTCCGGAACGCCTCCGCAAAGACAGCCGTAACCGGAAGCCCGATCAACGCCATGATAAAAACAACTGACGTCCCGGTGAGGAGGACCCGGAACCAGATGGGGCCTGCAATAGGTGATTTTCGTCTCGCTGACATGCTATTCATCGCGCCTTTTACGGCTCCAGGTCTGAAGCAGGTTGATGGCGAACAGCATGACGAACGACGCCATCAGCATCACAACTGCAATTGAGGTGGCGCCGGTATAGTCGAATTGCTCCAGCTTGGTAATGATGATCAGTGGAACGATTTCGGAAACGCCAGGCATATTCCCGGCAATGAAAATCACCGAGCCATATTCTCCCAGCGCGCGCGCCAGGGCCATGGCGAACCCGGTCATCAGGGCGGGCGTCAACTCCGGCAGTATCACATAAAAAAAGGTTTGCCAGCGTGTCGCCCCCAGCGAGACGGCCGCCTCTTCATATTCGCGGTTCATATCCTCAAGCACGGGCTGTACGGTGCGCACCACAAACGGCAAGCCAACAAAAACCAGGGCAATGGTGATGCCAAAAGGTGTAAAGGCGATCTTGACGCCCAGCGGTTCGAAATAGCGCCCGATCCAGCCTTGTGGCGCATAGAGCGCGGTTAGCGCAATTCCCGCCACAGCGGTCGGTAATGCAAATGGTAAATCCACCATCGCATCCATGATCCGCTTGCCGGGAAACTTGTAACGCACCAGCACCCAGGTAACGATCAGACCAAAAAAAACGTTGATAAAAGCGGCAGCAAAGGAGGCGCCAAAGCTGACGCGATACGCGCTT
Source organism: Alphaproteobacteria bacterium (assembly GCA_030652895.1). Taxonomy (GTDB): domain Bacteria; phylum Pseudomonadota; class Alphaproteobacteria; order UBA11222; family UBA11222; genus UBA11222. The sequence continues at coordinate 7,883 of JAUSQH010000016.1, read as the reverse complement.
ATTACCCGTGCCGACGTAACAGTTTTCCAGAATTCGTCAAAACTGACCCCGGCCGTTGTGATGAACAGTCCCGAGAGAGGGATCAGCACTATCAGTGCAAGATAAGTGAGTGTGATTCCCAGTGTAATGCCGAAGCCGGGTAAAACGCTTGGCTCTCTGAATTTGCGCATGGCTGCCACTATACCTGTTATGCAGAAATGCTATTGCGCATAGATCTGGTCAAAGACGCCATCGTCATCGAAATGTTTCTTCTGCGCCTCTTTCCAGCCACCAAATTCATCGATACGCAATAATTTCAACCGGGCAAACCGTTCAGAATATTTTGCGGCAATTTCGGGGTCGCTGGGCCGATAGTAAAAGCTCACCACAAGTTCCTGCGCCTCTTTCGAGTAGAGGTGTTCCAGATAGGCGCGCGCCACATCCTGGGCACCGTGCTTGACGGCGTTTTTCTCGACTACGGCGACCGTTGGCTCCGCCAGCATGCTAAGCGAGGGAATTATAATATCGAACTTTCCCTTTCCAAACTCGGATTCCGCAAGATAGGCTTCGTTCTCCCACGCCAGCAATACATCTCCGATGCCGCGCTGCACAAATGTTGTGGTGGAGGCGCGCGCGCCGGTATCCAGCACCGGCACATTTTTATAAAGCGTCGTCACGAATTCCCGCGCCTTTTCCTCGTTACCATATTTTGTAAGGGCATAGCCCCAGGCCGCCATGTAGCTCCAGCGCGCGCCGCCGGAGATCTTCGGATTTGGCGTAATCACCGCCACACCATCGCGCACCAGATCATCCCAATCCGTGATCTGTTTGGGGTTTCCCTTGCGAACCAGAAACACAATGGTGGAGGTATAGGGCGCGCTGTTATTGGGTAGTTTCTGCTGCCAGTCAAGGGGCAGCAAACGTCTGCCCCGCTGCGCAATGGCGTCCACATCGTAGGCCAATGCAAGCGTCACCACATCAGCACGCAAACCTTCAATAACAGAACGCGCCTGCTTTCCAGATCCACTATGGGACTGACGAACCGTAACTTCCTGTCCGGTTTTGCCGCGCCAGAAATTGGCGAACAGGATGTTATATTTTTCATAAAATTCACGGGTCGGGTCATAGGAAACATTCAGTATCTGAATAGCGTCCGCCGCCCGCGTGGGCAGAGGTAACAAAGCCATTAAGGCCGCAACAATCCCGACGATGAATTTATTCACCGATTTTTTCCTTCCCAATCTGATCTAAAATACACGTTTGGCGGCGCCAGCTATTCTACTTTTTTAAAGTGTTGTTAGAGTTAATACCCACCAAGAAAGCTGGAATTTTGGAACCTACAGCAAATTCAGGAATAATTTCAATGTTTCTGCAATCATGCTGGAAGGAAAAGTGCAAATAGGTTAACACCCCCGCAAACGTGATAGGCCCTGAAAGTGAGAAATGCATGACATCCCTTGTAATGATCCGCCATGGCCAGAGCCAATGGAATCTGGAAAACCGCTTTACCGGCTGGCATGACGTGCCCTTAACCGATCAGGGGACAGCCGAAGCGCACAAAGCCGGGCAACTGCTGCGCGACGGCGGCTACAGTTTTGATTGCGCCTATACCTCGGTATTACAGCGCGCCATCCGGACCTTGTGGATCGTTCTGGAAGAGATGCAACTGGTGTGGATTCCTGAAATCAAGGCCTGGCAATTGAACGAACGCCATTATGGCGCGCTGCAGGGGCTGAACAAGGCTGAAACCGCCGCCAAACATGGCGAGGCGCAGCTGCATGTCTGGCGGCGCAGTTTTGACACGCCGCCGCCGCCGCTGGGTGAGGATGATGAACGCCACCCCCGATTCGACCCGCGCTACAAGGGCCTGACCCCGGCGCAATTACCTGGAACCGAATCGCTGAAGACCACGCTCGACCGGGTGCTGCCCTACTGGCAGGCCGAGATTGCGCCGCGTCTGCTGGCCGGTGAAAATCTGATCATCGCCGCTCATGGCAACAGCCTGCGCGCCCTGTGCAAACATCTGCTGAAGATTAGTAACGAAGATATTGTGCATCTGGAAATCCCCACCGGCAATCCGCTGGCGTTTGAATTGAACGGCGATCTGTCCGTTAAATCCTGCCGCTATCTGGATGCGGCGCGGGCGGAGAAAATACCGCTCTAGCAGTGCCGGCTCAAGCTGGTTAAACTGGCGCATTAGCATGAGGGAGCGCCATGAGCATTGATCATTTGCGGGATTTGCTTAGCACTAGCAAACGCGCCGTCATATTCACCGGGGCGGGCATCAGCACGGAATCCGGCATTCCGGATTTTCGCAGTCCGGGCGGTTTGTGGACCAAATACAAGCCAATATATTTTGATGACTTTATGCGTTCCGAAGAAATGCGGCGCGAAAGCTGGCGGCGCAAATTCGCCATGGAAGGCGTCCTTGGCAGTGCCAAACCCAATCGCGGCCATCTCGCCGTAGCCCAACTGGTGCGGCGTGGTGTGGTTTCGCATATTATTACCCAGAACATCGATAATCTGCATCAGGACTCTGGCGTCCCCGACGAACAGGTGATCGAGCTGCATGGCAATAATTCTTACGCGCGCTGTCTCGACTGTCATCAACGCTATGAAATCGATCCGATCCGCGAGGCGTTTCAGCGCGACGAAACCCTGCCGATCTGCGATCAATGCGGCGGGATGATCAAGACCGCAACAATTTCCTTCGGCCAAACCATGCCGCAGCATGAAATGCGCCGCGCCCAAGAGGCCGTACTCGAATGCGATCTGCTGCTGGTGGCTGGATCGTCACTGGTGGTGTTTCCGGCGGCGGGGTTTCCCGCGATGGCCAAACAGAACGGCGCCAAACTGGTGATCGTTAATCGCGACCCCACCGATCTGGATGATCTGGCCGATCTGGTACTGAACATGGAAATCGGCCCGACATTAGGTGCGGCCGTGGGGCTGAATTAAATTCTGATACTCCGACATGGCTTGCGGCGTGTCGATGTCCAGCAGGATCGCCGCATCCTCCATCGCCACTTCGCAAACCAGTTCGCTATATTCGCCAATCAGATGTTTGGCGCCGGTGTCGCCCGCCACGGCCATCATTTCCTCGAAAAATTGCGCGCCAAATAAAACCGGATTACCGCGCTTACCCTGAAAGGTGGGAACGCAGATTGCGCGGCCCTCCACCGGATCGAACGCGGCAATCAGTCTTTGCACATGCGCCGTACGCACGTCCGGCATATCACCAAGGCAGATCAGAACCCCATCCACATCTTCCGGCAGGGCTTTCAAACCTGTGTGCAGGGAACTGCTCAGCCCTTCTGCATAATCGGGATTATGCGCAAAAATGACCGCGCCGCCGCCAAGCGCCACGCGTACATCCGCGGCCTCGTGACCGGTCACGATGACGCAGGGATCAAGCCCTGCCGCCGCAATCTGCCCAACTACCCGGGCGATCATGAACTGGCCATCAAGTTTGATCAGCAGCTTGTTTTCCGCGCCCATGCGTTGAGAGCGGCCCGCCGCCAACACCAGTGCTGCAATGCGCGGGGCCTTGCGCGCAGTTGGCGCACGGCCTGCGCGAGGCTGCGGACGCGTGGGAATTTCTTTCAACAGGCCACCCGCACCCATGCGCATAATATCTTCGCGCGTAACCGGGACATCCGCCATCAGCCGTTGCAACACCCAGTCAAAGCCATTGAGCTTGGGCGAACGCGCGCAACTGGGCAGGCCGACCACCGGTACATCGCGCACACGGCCCAACAGCAGCAGGTTTCCCGGATCGACCGGCATTCCCAAATGCAGCACTTCACCCCCTGCAGCCACAATGCCCGCCGGAATAACATCGCGCCGGTCCACGATGGCGGACGCGCCAAATATGAACACGGGCGCGCATCCCAACTCCATCAATTCCCCGATCATCCCCGCAACCGCATTCGCGTCATGCGGACAGCGCCGCTCCACAACCGGACTGTCCCCCATATGTGCCAGGCGCCCCGTCAGCGCCTGAATATTTTTATCCAGCAGGCTGTTTTTGCCGCCCGCAAGCATGGTGGAAACAAGCCCGACCCTGCGTGCCCGCCACGGGGCAATTTGCACCAATGGTTTTTTGAGCAGCGTCAACGCCTGATCCAGTTTCTCACGCGGGGTTGCGAATGGAATGATTTTGATGGTCGCCACCATCTGCTTGCTCCCGACCGGCTCATAGGGGGTTACCGTGGCGATGGTGATGCTTTCATCGATGAGATTGATCTGATCGACCAACGCCCGGTCAATGACGGCCAGGCCATCCGTGGCGGCGAACAGATTGGCCCGTCCCGTAAAGGCGGCGCCCCTGCGGATGTTGACGCCCGCGCATGCCTGCGCCAGTGCGTTGGCGGCGGCATCTTCGCCGACATCGCCTGCTTCCAGCTTGGCAATAATAACGTCAGTGATCCCGGCTGCGTGCAGATCGGCGATGTCCTGCGGCGACAGCACCCGGCCTTTGTTAAACGCCAGCGCGCCTGCACGCACCGAATGCGCCAGGATCGCGCCTTCAGCCTGCGCCAGCGGAAGATCGCCAAAAATCATGACACCGCCCCGCCACGCAATGTAGCGGTCAGTTGCGCCAGGATGGAGACCGCGATTTCCGCGGGGCTTTTTGCGCCAATAGCCAGTCCGACCGGCCCATGAATCCGTGCCAGGGCGGCTTCATCAAAGCCCGCCATGCGCAAGCGTTCCAGCCGCGCCGCGTGGGTTTTTTTGCTGCCCAGGCAGCCAATATAAAAACTGTCACTGTTCAACGCAGTATGAAGCGCGGCATCATCCAGCTTGGGATCATGGGTCAGCGTCACAATGGCGGTGCGCGCATCGGGCTGCAATGCGGCAACGCCTGCATCGGGCCATTCGCTCAGCAGCGTAACGCCCGGAAACCGGTCCGCGGTTGCGAACGCGCGGCGCGGATCAATAATCGTCACGTCATATCCGGTGAGGGCGGCCATACGCGCCAGGGGCTGGGCGATATGCACCGCCCCGGCAATCAGCAGACGTAACGGCGGATTGAACACATTGATGAACACCTCGCCTTCGGCGGTTTCCACGGTGCGCGCCCTGTCCTCGCGCAGGGCGATATTGACCTGCTGTTCCAGTTCGTTCTTCGGGGCGCCAGAGGGATACAGTACTACTTCCTCACCCGTCACAAGATTTGTGGCCAGCGCCACGGCACGCTTGTCTGCGCGGTCCTTTATCAACTGATCGAGAATTTGTTTGTGCATTATTCGACGCGCTCGACGAACACTTTAATCCTGCCGCCGCAGGCCAGTCCTACCTCCCAGGCCTGGCTGTTGCTGACGCCAAATTCCAGCAGCCTGGGTTTTCCGGTCTGAATAATATCCTGCGCTTCCACCACAACCGCGCCTTCGATACAGCCACCGGACACGGACCCGATCATGCGGCCATCCGCGTGCACCGCCAACTGGCTACCGGCGGGGCGGGGCGCCGATCCCCACGTCGCGGTGACAGTGGCCAATGCGACCCCGGCCCCCTCGGCCCGCCAAAGTGCCGCCTGTTCCAGAACCCTGTCATGATTTTCCATCATCCTGCCCTTAGTTCGCTGCGGAATTTTTCAATGCCAAAACCGGTTTGCGGACGGTTCAGCGCATCCGCCAGCGCCACCAGACTATCAAGATTATGTGCGGTGCGAAACTCGTCCACATGGGGCAAAATCGCCCGTACCCCCATGGATTTGGGGGCGAAGGCCTCATACCGCAAGAGCGGATTGAGCCAGATCAACCGGCGGCAGCTTTTATGCAGCCGCTCGATTTGCGGGCCAATGCCTTCAGCGGCGTCCCGGTCCAGCCCGTCGGAAATCAGGATCACCACCGGCCCCTGGGTCAGCACACGCCGCGACCAGCGCATATTAAATTCGCGCAGACAATGGCCGATGCGGGTGCCGCCATCCCAGTCGGCCACGATCTCGGTAATACGTTGCATGGCCTCGTCCACATCGCGTTCGCGCAGCATATGGGAAATATTGGTCAGCCGTGTACCGAATACGAAACTGTACACCCGGTCCTGTTCATTGGTGATGGCATGCATGAAATGCAGCAACATGCGGCTATAGCGGCTCATGGAACCGGAGATATCGCATAACAGCACCAGAGGCGGATGGTGGTGAACGGGCCGCTTATAGCGCAATCGCATGGCGCCCCCCTGGCGCAGGCTTTGCCGCAGGGTGGCGCGCATATCCACCCGGTCCCCGTAGGAACCCTGAGCGAAACGGCGTGTACGGATATTTTGTATGGGCAGGCGCAATTTCCGGATTGCCTGTTGGGCTTCGTTCAGTTCCGCCAGGCTCATCTGCTCAAAATCCTTTTTGCGCAGTAATTCCTGATCGGAAAAGCTTAAGGCCGCGTCGAACTCGATTTCCGGCTCCCCGGCCTGCGGCTGATCCCCCGCGTGCGGCAGCATGGCTTCGGCCAGCCGCCGAGTAGTTTTTTCTTCCTGCGGCGGGACAGGTGCACTGATCGAGGGCAACATCAAAGCCATGGCCCGTTTCAACAAATCCGGATCGCGCCAGAAAATGTGAAACGCCTGGTCAAACAGCACGTGCTCGCCATGTTTGGAAACGAACACCGCATGCAGCGACCAGTAAAAATCATCGCGGTGTTGCAGCCCCGCCGCCTCCACTGCTGTCAGCGCATCCAATACCCGGTCCGGACCCACGGCCAGCCCGCTGGCGCGCAGCAGCCGCGCAAAATGCATGATATTAGTGGCGAGTTTGCCTGGCGCCTGCATCTAGGTGGCAGCAACAGTTTGTGAGCGGATTTGTTGCAGAATTTTCTCTGCTTCACCGCCATGGATGCGGGCAATGTCATCTTGATATTTCAGCAGCACCCCCAGCGTGTCATTAATGGTTTGCGGGTCCAGTTCCAATTTATCCAGTGTCGTCAGCGCGCTGGCCCAGTCAATGGATTCCGCAACGCCTGGCGGTTTGAACAGATCGCGTTTGCGCAGTTCCTGCACAAAGCCAACCACTTGCGCCGAAAGCCGGGCGTTCGCCTCCGGCGCCCTGGTATGCAGAATTTCCAGTTCCCGCGCCGCATCAGGATAATCGATCCAGTGATACAGACAGCGGCGTTTCAGGGCGTCATGAATTTCGCGCGTACGGTTGGAGGTCAGGACCACAATCGGCGGATGGGCAGCGCGCACCGTGCCGATCTCGGGAACCGTAACCTGATAATCCGACAACACCTCCAGTAGATAGGCTTCGAACGGCTCGTCCGCGCGGTCGATCTCGTCAATCAGCAATACCGGCGGTCCCGCTACATCGGGCTCCAACGCCTGTAATATGGGCCGCTTGATCATGAAGCGTTCAGAAAAAATGTCCGTTCCCAACGCGCGCCGATCCTGTACCCCCTCGGCTTCTGCCAGTCGGATTTCGATCATCTGCGCCGCATAATTCCATTCATAAACGGCGCTGGCCGTATCCAGCCCCTCATAGCATTGCAGCCGCAACAGCCGCCGCCCCAGCGCGGAAGCCAGCACCTTGGCTATTTCGGTTTTGCCGACGCCCGCCTCGCCCTCCAGAAACAGCGGTCGCCCCAGTTTGAGGGCCAGGAACAGCACTGTCGCCAGGGGCCGTGCGGCGATATAACCGCCAGCCTGCAACAGCTTAAGCGTGTCATCTATCGATGTGGGAACGCGATATGTCATCTGATCAGAATAAGCCATTGAGCAGCGTGCGCATAGTAGTCCTTTAACCCGTTACGGGCATCTTGCCTGCGCGGCCATGTGCGCGTATGTTCCGCCAATTCTAACCAGTATGCCGGCTTAGCTCAGATGGTAGAGCACCTGATTTGTAATCAGGGGGTCGCGGGTTCGATTCCTGCAGCCGGCACCATTTGCTCCTCTCCCAACATATCCTCCACTGC
>JAUSQH010000072.1 GCA_030652895.1 Alphaproteobacteria bacterium | reverse complement strand
CCTGATCCGGTACGTGCAGCCAGGATTGCGGTACAGGCTGGCGCCGACGGCATCACCGCCCATCTGCGCGAGGACCGCAGGCATATTTCCGATGACGATATTTTACGGTTGAGCCAGGAGATTGATCGGCCGCTAAACCTGGAATGCGCGGCTACGGCGGAAATGCTGGACATCGCGTTACGCCACCGGCCGCATGCGGTATGCCTGGTGCCGGAAAAGCGGGAAGAAAAGACCACAGAAGGTGGCCTGGATGTCGCCAGACAGCACAATCATCTGAAACCGTTCGCGGCCCGCCTGCGTGACGCCGGCATTCGCGTGTCGCTGTTTATCAACCCTGAATTACAGCAGATCGAGGCGGCCCATACAATTGGGGCGCACATTGTTGAACTGCATGCCGGCGCCTACTGCGATGCGATTGTCGCTGGCGATGGTGCCGCGGCAGAAGCGGAGCTTGCCAATCATCACCGGGCCGCGGCCGCCGCCGCGCGGTTGGGGCTTGAGGTGCATGCGGGGCACGGTATCAGTTTTGAGACGGTCGGCGTGTTTGCGGCGATGCCCCAGATTGTAGAACTGAATATTGGTCACTTCCTGATCGGCGAAGCGATTTTCATTGGTCTGCACGCTGCTATTTCCCGCATGCGCGTCCTTATGGACGAGGCACGGTGCTAATGGTTATCGGCCTCGGTAATGATCTGATTGATATCCGGCGCATTGAAAAAACGCTGGAGCGTTTCGGCGCGCGCTTCATCAACCGTCTGTATACAGAAAAGGAACAGGCGCGGTCAGAGCGCAAACCCAATCGTGCCGCAAGCTACGCCAAGCGGTTCGCCGCCAAGGAGGCGTGTTCCAAGGCGTTGGGAACGGGCTTTCGCAAGGGCGTCTATTGGCGCGACATGGGCGTCAGCAATCTGTCCACGGGCAAGCCGACCATGGTGCTGACCGGTGGCGCGTTGCAGCGCTTGCGCGAGATCACGCCGGAAGGCTGCGCAGCACAGATTGATTTAACCCTGACGGATGATTTTCCATTGGCCCAGGCGATCGTCCTGATCACCGCCGTACCGTTGAAGTAACCCCCAAACGCCATCTAGTTTTTCTTGCATACCGGTTTATCCGGGGCGTCCATACGCAATATCAACAGGCCCGGGTTCCTAGATTGCCCGGATAAACCGGACAACGACAGGGGGAAGTGGCCAACAAATGAAAACGGCGGCCCGCGAGCCGCCGTTTCCAGTAATATTACCGCGTCAATTAGGCCGCTGCGCGACGCCGGCGCACCAAGCCAATGACACCCGCAAGACCGGCCCCCAACAGGGTCATTGATGCAGGTTCTGGAACATCGCTAGTACCGATGCCACCCCCGCCGATCGTGGCGTCGCGGATGCCGATCGAGATGACCTCGTCGCCCCGTGTCTCGAACACCGTGAAGTCAGGATCAAAGCTGGAGAAGCGATTGTGCGTCGGAAATCCATTTATCATACTGGGAGAACCGTCGGTAATGCCAATGGCAACACCCGCTGCGGTAGCGGCAAAGCCGGTCGATCCGCCGATCGAGGTGCCGGTGGCAACCGCGCTGGGCGGCAAAAAGCCATAAAAACTCGCCAGAGTGGCGCTCGAATTGCCCCAAATATCGCCACCCGCATTAAAGAAGCTGGTGACCTCGGCGGAAAACCCGTTTAGAATGTCGGAAGCCGCCGTGGTAAAGGCGCAGCCCCCGCAGGAAGTGTGCGAAGGTACGACCAGCACGTCGATTGCCCCCAGGAACGCAGTGAAAGCGCCTGCGGTAGTGCCGGCCCCTAACCCTAATGTCGTCAGCCCACCATAATCGTCGAGTGTGGTTGTGCTGGCGAAACCAGCAGCCGGGTCGCTAAGTACCAAGCCGACCCTATAGCTGCCAGCCGCAATCTCGCTGCCGGTGCCTGCGCCGCGCAGCCAGTCGAGAATGACAGTACTGTAGCCATTTTGGTTACTATGAAGTAGCACATCGTGTCCGGTTAGATAGATTGAACCCGCATTCGCGGCCCCAGATAGTGTAGTTACGGACAGCGCCAGTGCGGCGGCGCCCATCATAATTTTTTTTAACATGATGCTTATCCTTTCCTGTATTTGTTATGTCAGCGCGTCTGAAAGACTGGAATTTCCGCCAGAAGCCTCTGCCTGCCTAGCCCCGTATCGGCACAATTTAATCCAGCACAGGGATATTTTCCCAACCCTCTTTTTTTGCTGTTCAGGTGCACGGCACTTAACAGCATGTTATCGCTCTACTAATACGCCACGTTTGTGTAGCTTTTGTTACGATCGATCGAAATTCTCCCTAGAGTCAAGAAAAAATTAGGGGTTTGTTCATCTCTCATACCAACCAGTGACGGTCGTCACAGTATTGGATTGACAGGCTATGCCCCGGGGCGTAAGCGCCGGTTTGGGTCGGCTTGACTCTGGCTGTGCCACATGATTGATGCGAAGCATAAGCGTAGTTTAACCGCAATTGAGGGTGCTGGATGGCCAACGGTACAAAAGAAAAGTCAGGTGAGCTGGCCGAAAATATCAAGACAATAGCGTATGCATTACTGATTGCGGTGGTTATCCGGGCATTTTTGTTTCAGCCATTCAATATTCCGTCCGGGTCCATGATCCCGACCCTGCTGGTGGGCGACTATCTGTTTGTTTCCAAATATTCCTATGGCTATAGCCGCCATTCCCTTCCATTCAGTCCGCCGCTGTTCAGCGGACGCATATGGGAAAGCCTGCCGAAACGGGGTGATATTGCCGTGTTCAAGCTTCCGGCCGATGGGCGAACGGATTATATAAAGCGGGTTGTTGGATTGCCCGGAGACGGTATCCAGATGCGCGGTGGCGAGCTTTACATCAACGGAAAACTGGTTCCTCAAGCGCCGGCGACCGACTTTGTGGAAAAAGACGCAATGGGAAATGCGATGCAGATCCGGCAGTATCGGGAAACTCTTCCGAACGGCGTCAGTCACAATGTCCTGGATATGCTGATCGACGGCCCAGTGGATAACACCGGGGTTTTTACCGTGCCGCAGGGGCATGTATTCATGATGGGTGACAACCGGGATAATTCCAGCGACAGCCGGGTACCTAATGGCGGCGTGGGGTTTGTGCCGGTGGAAAATCTGGTCGGGCGGGCGGAGTTTCTGTTTTTCTCAACCGACGGGTCCGCGCAATGGTGGGAGTTCTGGCGCTGGATTCAGGCCGCCCGCTTTGATCGCATGTTCCGCAGCATTAATGCTGTACAGGGATAACAGGTGAGCAAAGATCGCCTTGTGAAATTGGAGCAGAGGCTTGGTCACCGTTTCAGGTCGTCGGATCTGCTGCCTCAGGCGCTGACCCATTCCAGCGCCACGGGTGAAAGCAGCCGGAATAATGAGCGGCTGGAATTTCTGGGCGACCGGGTGCTGGCCTTGCTGGTGGCGGATTTACTATTGCAACATTTCCCGGATGCATCAGAAGGGGATCTGGCGCTGCGGTTGAATGCGCTTGTGCGGCGTGAAACCTGCGCGGCGGTCGCGCTGGAAGTTGAACTGGGCGCCTGTCTGACGCTTGCGCCCGCGGAAGCCGCCAGCGGCGGCCGGGACAAGCCCGCCATTCTGGGCGACGCATGCGAGGCGGTGATCGGCGCGCTGTATCTTGACGGTGGAATGGCGGCGGCGCGTGGTTTTGTTGAAATGCGGTGGACGCCGCGTCTGACGGGGCTGGCTACCGCGCCTGCGGATGCAAAATCCGCGCTGCAGGAATGGAGCCAGGCGCGTAAGCTGGGCACCCCGGATTACACCGTGATCAGCCGGGACGGACCAGACCACGCGCCGGTGTTTGTGATAGAAGTGCAGTTGCCGGGGCATGCCCCGGCATGCGGTACAGGCGCCTCAAAGCGTGAAGCGGAACAGGCGGCGGCGCTTGCCATGCGGCGCGCAGTGGATACAGATTTTATAGAACCGGAAAATATATGAACACGAATCCCCAAACACGCTGTGGCTTTGTTGCCCTTATCGGCCCGACCAATGCCGGTAAATCGACCCTGCTCAATAGCCTTGTGGGAACGAAACTGGCAATTGTTACGCACAAGGTGCAAACCACGCGATCCCGGCTACGGGGCATCGCGGTACTGGATGACGCGCAGATAATCTTTGTGGACACGCCGGGGATTTTCAAGCCACAGCGGCGGTTGGACCGCGCCATGGTACAGGCGGCATGGGGTGGCGCGGAAGAGGCGGACAACATCGTACTGGTCATTGATGCTGTGCGCGGGTTGAATGCCGATGCTCAGACTATTCTGGACGGATTGACGAACACGCAGCGCAAAGCGGTGCTGGTGCTGAACAAAATTGATCTGATCAGGCGCGAGGAGTTGCTGGCGCTTGCGGAACGGTTTGACCAGACCGGATTGTTTACGCATACCTTCATGATCTCGGCTTGTAACGGAGACGGTGTGGATGATTTGCGTAAATATCTTGCAGCAAACGTTGCGCCGGGACCGTGGCTTTACCCCGAAGACCAGCTGTCGGACGCGACGGAACGTATGATGGCGTCGGAAATCACGCGGGAGAAATTATATCTGCGGGTGCATCAGGAATTGCCGTATGATTCAACGGTAGAGACTGAAGCGTGGAAGGAAATGAAAGATGGCAGCGCGCGCATTGATCAAACCATCTATGTGCGGCGCGCCAGTCAAAAGCCAATCATACTGGGCAAGGGCGGCCAGACGCTAAAACAGATCGGTGAGGCCGCACGTCATGAAATGGAAAAGGCGTTTGACCGGCGTGTTCATCTTTTTCTGCATGTCAAGGTCAATGAAAAATGGCTGGACGAGCCGGCGCGCTATCGCATGATGGGGCTGGAGTTCAACAAGGATTGAAGTGATCCGTACTCTGACGGAATACACATATGGATTGGGTTGACGACGCTATTATCTTATCGGTCCGGCGCCATGGTGAGCGCGGGGTAATTGTTGACGCCCTTACCAGCAGGTATGGCCGGCATGCCGGGCTGGTGCGCTATGGCGCCTCAAAGCAGATGCGCGGGGTTCTGGAACCGGGCAATGAAGTCAATATCCGGTGGCGCGCGCGGCTTTCCGAACATCTGGGAAATTATACCGTTGAACTGGTACGTGCCCGCGCCGCCGCGGTGATGCGCGATCCGTTGCGGCTTGCCGGACTGACCTCCGCCTGCGCCATGGCGCAACAGGTGCTGCCGGAGCGTGAACCGCACGGTCCCGTCTTTGAGGGGATGCGGGCGATGCTGGACGCGATTGAAAATATCGAGATGTGGCCCGCCGCCCTGGTGCGGTGGGAGCTTGGTATGTTGGAGGAACTGGGCTTTGGGCTTGATCTGTCGAAATGCGCAGCGACCGGCGCGATCGATGATCTGATTTATGTGTCGCCGCGCACTGGGCGCGCCGTGGGGCGCGCACCAGGATTACCGTATCGCGAACGCCTGATGCCATTGCCTGGTTTTTTGCTAGGCGCGCAATTACTGGCGCGTCCGGCGGACATACTTGCCGGGTTGAACTTGACCGGATTTTTTTTGGCCCGCCACCTGCTGGAGCCGCATGGCAAGCCGATGCCCCCGGCCCGCAGCCGTTTATGTGAGCGTCTGAAGCTCTGGTGCGAAGAAGCGGTTTTGGCGTAATCGGGTATGACAGATATTTCCGTTACAACTGGGCGCTCCAACCGCCAGATCGCGATCTGGTTGTTTTGTCTGTGCGGGTTTATTGCGTTTGTCGTACTGGTTGGAGGAATGACCCGGTTAACGGATTCAGGGCTTTCCATTACCGAATGGAAACCCATTACCGGTATCGTACCGCCGCTATCGGCCCACGGATGGCAAAGTGAATTTGCCAAATATCAGAATATTCCCGAATACCGCCTTGTTAAAAGCGATATGAGCCTGTCCCAATTCAAGGAGATCTATTGGTGGGAATGGGCGCATCGGTTTTTGGCGCGTATGTCCGGTCTCGTATTCCTGATCCCGTTCGTCTATTTCTGGGCCACGAAAAAAATTGGCCGCACCGAATTGCCAAAACTTGTCCTGCTGCTTGTTCTGGGTGGCGCGCAGGGGGCACTCGGCTGGTACATGGTGAAAAGCGGCCTGAGTGAGCGGGTTGATGTCAGCCAGTACCGGCTGGCGGCGCATCTTGGGCTGGCCTTTGCGGTTTACGGGTACAGTCTCTGGATGGGCCTGAGCTATTGGCGTGGGCGATGTGGGGGCAGGGCGTTCGTGCCGGGTCTTCGATGGGGCAGCGCGGTGCTGTGTTGTATGGTTTTACTGCAGATAATGCTTGGCGCGCTGGTTGCTGGACTCGATGCAGGGCTAACCTACAATAGCTGGCCGTTGATGGACGGCTATTGGGTGCCGCCGGGCTTGACCCACCTCAGTCCGCTATATCTCAATCTGTTTGAGAACATAACCCTGGTTCAGTTTAATCATCGCGCCACTGCGGTCCTTATTGTGGCGGCGACCGCAGTTCTTTGCTGGCGCGGACGGGGTGCCCATCAGCTCAAGCCAGCCTTCGGGATAATGCTGGGCGTCGTGGCCGCGCAATTCGCTCTTGGCGTGTGGACATTGCTGGCGGTTGCACCGGTCGCACTTTCAGCGGCCCATCAGATGGGGGCTCTCATTACCTTTAGCGCCGCACTTTTGCTGGCGCATTTGATATGGCGGCCCGGAAAAGTGACCGCAAACGGCCACTAATTATTAACGGTTTCCAGCCTAGGATAACGCGTACAGGATCGCCCCAGTTTCGGGCATGAATACAAGTGGTTGGAAGCGTTATGGGATTGCTACAACGGATCAAGGGCCTAGCAGGGGGCGAAGCGGGCCCAGCGGAAGCGCCGCGTCCTGTTCCCGGGTCTGAACGGCGCCGTCATCGCCGCCTGCAAACTTCCAAATTGACTATTGTCATTAACGGTAAGCGCTATAAGACCAAGGATTGGTCATTAGGCGGTTTTCGGGTTGTCGTTCCTGGGAATAATTTCAATACAAATCAGAGAATCAGCGGCGCTATACACGGCCCGGGGCTGTTTGACCGGGGCGCCTACGAAGCTGTCATTGTCTGGACTGCCGATGATGGAGAGTTAGGCGCACATTTTATTGATCTTTCTCACGAAAGCTTTCTGGCCATGAGTGCAGCGCAGGTCTGATGACCTGAAACTATGTGCGTTTTCACGGGATCTGAACGGAACCCGAATTTTTCACATAATCCTCTTTTTTTTCATGTTCACCTTTGTGCTGCATCTGGCGCTCCCGGTCCGTTTTGGTATTGCGGGTTTTTGCATAGGGCCGCATTCATTTTCGTGTTGACAATTTGTCAAAATATGACAATATATCATTCATGTCATTGCAAACAAAAATTACACCGCAAGATTCTCGAAGCGCACGGCAGGACAAGCGCAAAGCTGACAGCCGTCAGCGGCTGCTTGCGGCCGCGCGGCAATTGTTTGTGGAACGTGGGTATCATGACACCAGACCCCAGGACATTTCGCGTCTCGCGGGGGTCGGCCACGGCACATTCTATCTTTATTTCTCGGACAAGCAGGCCTGCTTCCAGGATTTTGTCGAACAGGCGCAGGAAGAAGTGGATGCCCTGATTCTGGCGCGCCTCGCCACCTGCAAGACCCATGAACAGCGTGTCTATGGGGTGTTGGAAGTGTCCATGGACTTCGTGAAGGAAAATCCGGGCGTGCTGAAAGCGGCATGGGCTGGGCATCAGTTGATGTCGCGTGACAATCCTGATGGAACGACAACCCCATCCATCGTTGATCAGTGGGCGGCGCGTTGGGCGGAGGTTATTGCCCGCGGGCAGAAGGCCGGTCTGATCTGGGATGATTATGATCCCAGGATCATTGGTTATGCGGTGTTGATGGTCACCAGTGCAGTCAGCACCGGCGACCCCGAGGTATGGGGCGACCGGGAACATTTTCTGACCAATCTGACCCGGTTCGTTCTGCGTGGCCTTGCCGCACCAGGAGTGGGCAACGCATTAAAAATTTAACCCGTAGACAGAGGTAATGTCATGGCGAAGCTGAACTACACCTATGAAGAAATGATGGCCGATCAACCCTATGCCAGGCCGCATGAGGTGATGGGTGAAAAACTGCATGGCGGATTTGATGCGGATGGCAAATATATTTCGCCGCGCATGCAGGGCCGTGGGCCGGCGATTGAAGCCTGGTCGCAAAATGTCGAGGCCAAGGGTGGTGAACTGATTGACGTCAGTGTGAAACTGCTGAAACGCGAAAACTATCCCAACCACGCCCAGCAAAAGTTTCTGCTCGATCTTGGGCTTGGCAAAACTCTGTGGGATTCTCTGTCGATTGTTGGGGAAATTGAAGGCCGCGGCAAAATACTCAGTGACGCCACGGGGCCCGATTTTCAGAAAATCATTGTCGAGGATCTGAGCGACACCGCCATTGGCCACCTGAACAAGGGATTGCATCATGCCCATGGCCGTGACGAAGGCGGCCGGGAGGGCAGTGATATCGGCGCCCACGACAAGATGTGGTACGTCGTGCGGGATCTGCTGTTTGGCAAGAACGCGTACCCCATACCAGTCGCGCCAGAAAATATTACCCGTCCGGAAGGCGGCCGAATATTCCCGAAACTGCCGGAACAGCACGAAGCGTTTTTGCTGATCTACATGAATATTCTGATGGTCGAAGTGCGCGCGGAAAAAATGTTTGCGTTCTGCTGCTCCTTGTTCCGCGATCCGGATGTTTTCAGGGACCGCCGCGCCGCCGCCGAAGAAGCCGCAGCGCTGGTCGAGCGTATTCGCCAGGACGAAGCCAGCCATGTGGGCTATCTGCGCGCGATCCTGTCGGAAATGCGTTTGCTGACCTTCAAGCTGAGTGATGACACGACGATCAAGGGCAGCGAGTTGCTTGACCCGATCTGGAAAGGCATGGTCGATTTCCATTCCACCACGGTCTATGACAATTCCCGCAAGCAGACCCGCGACAGTATCGTGCGGCAGCTTATGGCTCTGCCGGATGGCGAAGCGTTGGTGCGGCGGCTGGACGCACTGGAAACCCCGCTTGCTGTGGCTGCGGAATAGAGTGGAAGAGTAAACATGACCAAACTCGTTTATACCCCCGAAGAGTTGCTGGCCAGTCATCCGTTTGCGGAATATCACATGGCGGCAGGGCACAAGCTGCATGGCGGCTTTGACCCCCAAGGTAGTTATGTGCCGCCCCGTTCGCTGCATCGCATACCCGCTATCGCGGCATGGCAGAGCGAAGTAGAGCGCAAGGGCTGGAAGTTGATCGATTGCAGTGCTGACCTGTTGAAAATGGGCAACTATCCAAGCCCGGAACAGCAATGGTTTTTGCTGGAAAACGGCCTTGAATTGACCATGTGGAACTCGCTGACCATTGCGGGCGTGATCGAAGGGCGCGGCGCATTGCTGGCGAGCTTCCCGGCACCCGATTTTCAGTCGATCATTGTCGAAGACATCAGCGCCATGTGTATCGGCCATCTTAACAAGGGGCTGCTGGTTGCCCATGGCTGGGATGAAGGCGGCAATCCGCAAACCGATATCGGCGCCCATAATAAAATGTGGTTTGCCGCGCGCGACGCGCTGTTTGGCGCCGGCGCCTATGGACGGGCGGAAGTTCCCGAAAGCATTACCCGCCCGGAAAGTGGGCGCCTAATGCCGCAAATACCGCCGGAGCATGAGCAATATCTGCTGCTGCTGATGAACCTGACTATGATCGAGGTGCGAGCGGAGGCGACATTCCGTTTTAATGAGACTGTCGTAAAAAATCCTGATGCGTTCAAGAGTAATCGTAAGGGGGCGAACCTTGCCGCGGATTTGATTGACCGTATCCGCATGGATGAAAATATTCATGTCGCCAGTCTTCGGGTGATGCTGTCGGAATTCCGTGAACTGACGATCAAGACAGTGGACGGTGGCACCGTGCGTGGCAAGGATATGTTCGACCGGCTATGGGCGCCGATGATTGCATACCATACCGGCGAGGCGTTTGAGTTCAGCCGCAATCAGACCCGCGAGTCCCTGAAGCGGCAAATTCTGGCGCTTCCGGGTGGCGATAATTTGTTTGCGAAGTTCGATTCCCTCGAACATCGCGCGCTGGCCGCCGAATAGCTTTTCGGGTTCAAAAGTTCGCGCTGCGGTTTGATTTGAATCAAACCGCAGCGCTTTTTTTTCATTATTCTTTCTAAAGGATATTTACATGACGGTTAAAGAAGGGACTAATCCGGTGAAAGGATTAATGGGTAAAACGGCGTTTATTACTGGCGGCGCCAGCGGTATTGGCTATGGCATGGCGCAAGCCTTTGCCAGGGCGGGCATGAATATCATGATCGCCGATGTTGAGCAGGCGGCGCTGGACAAGGCGGTGGCGGATCTGAGTAAAAGCGCCAATGTCCAGGTTTCCGGCGTGCGCTGTGATGTGTCTTTACGGGATGCGATGTTCGAAGCTGCCCAGACGACGTTTGATCAATTCGGCAAAGTCCATGTGGTGTGCAGTAATGCGGGCATTGGCGCCGGCGGAAGGATGGATCAGGCCACGGCGGCCGACTGGGACTGGGTCGTGGGCGTCAACCAGATGGCGATTGTCTATGCGGTGCAGGCATTCCTGCCGCATATTAAGGAGCATGGCGAAGGCGGGCATTTTGTCACCACGGCGTCGATGGCCGGCATGATCGCGGCTCCCATGGTTGGGGGGCCATATACGGCCACCAAGTTTGCGGCGGTCGGGATCAGCGAAGTGCTGCGCGAAGAACTTGCCGGCACGAATATCAGCGCCTCGGTGTTGTGCCCGGGATTTGTGAACACCAATATCGGCAACGCACAGCGCAACCGCCCGGACCGTTTCGGCGGTGCGCCCGATCCTTCAAAAATGACCGAGCAGGAAAAGGCCGGCCAGGAAATGGTCAACAGTTTTCTGAAAGGCGGGCTGGACCCGCGCATCGTTGGCGAACTTGTGCTGGAAGCCGTGAAGAATGACTGGCCCTATATTTTCACCGACCCCAATATGCGCGGCGTCGTGGAAAAACGCTTTGCGGGTATCATGAAGGGTTTCGATCAGGCGGCGAACAGCGAGGCGCTAAAAGGTGTCAAGGCCTGAGACTTGATGCTGCATAAGATGTTTTAGAGCAGGCCGGGCGCGTTCCCGGCTTTTTATTATGTTCGCGCTCAATAAAATCCTTGGCATTACGCGGTCCGTTATGGTCCACTTTCCGCCATTCATAAAATCGGGGAGATGCGCGATGGACGTGGGCTTGGCGGTGGTGTTTCAGGGCACGAACAAGGAACTTTCTGACCATCAGGTGTATCAGCAGGATTTGCGCCTTGGTATGCTGGCCGAGGAGCTCGGGTTTCAGTCAATCTGGGGCATCGAGCATCATTTCACCGATTACACCATGTGCCCTGACCCGGTGCAGTTTCTGTCCTATTTCGCCGCCAAGAGCGATAAACTTCTGCTCGGCACCATGGTGATCGTGCTGCCCTGGCACGATCCGATGCGCGTCGCCGAAGAAATTTCGATGCTGGACAATATGTCAAACGGCCGCATGATTTTAGGGATTGGCCGCGGGCTGGGCCGGGTGGAGTTTGACGGCTTTGGCAAGGACATGAATATCAGCCGCGAATATTTCACGGAAAGCGCGCAGATGATTATCGAGGGCCTCGAAAGCGGAACCTGCGAATTTAACGGCGTGCACATCAAGCAGGCGCGGCGCG
>JAUSQH010000056.1 GCA_030652895.1 Alphaproteobacteria bacterium | reverse complement strand
TTCCGGCGTCCAGATTTCGCCTTTTTTGGCCTCAAGCACAACCAGAATGCGGTTGCCCCCGCCAAAAGATTCGGAATATTGAAAAAAAGTATCAATATACTCGTGCCCTATCGGAAGCATCTTCCGAAAACCGGCGTCCATATGTAACCGGGTCGCGAAAAACCCCATAAAAATTGTAAAAACGAATAGAACAGACAGTATCCACGCTTTATAGCGAAATACGAAATTCTCGATACCCTTCACGCTTTGTCTCCCCCATGCAATTGGCAACCAACATCGTTCACCTGTTAGCGCCGAAGCATATTATTTTTTATGAGGTGTCAGAAACCCTGTCGCGTGAAACACGCACCAGTGCAAACCCTAACCTACGCGCCCTTCTTATGATGAAAAGCACGCCGAGTTGCAAGCAGAACTATTACTGGTCTGAATCAAATGCTGCGTCCTTTCGGCACAGGTATGCGCCCATGTCATAACCATTTTAGACATTCCAGAAAATAGCTCCCCGCGCCCGACACATATAGTCCTTGACCATCCGGGTCCGCACGCTGTCCGCTGATTATTTTTTGACAGCCCGCTCACAGATCGCCTGATATACGCACCAGTCAGTGCGCGCCAGATTTTGCAAGCGCCTCCTCCTCGGTCAATGGCTTGCGATCCAGCGGCAAGAAATATTCCAGCAACGCCACCATGGCAGGCAGCAGCGTTACCGCGCCGATCATATTGACGACAAACATGAAAGTCAGCAACAACCCCATATCCGCCTGGAACTTCAGTTCCGAGAATACCCAGGTCGAGACACCGATAGCCAGCGTACCCCCGGTGAATATGGTCGCCGAACCCACATCGTTTAGCGCCCCAAGAAATGCGTCATATGGCGATCTGCCCATGAGCAGATAATGCTGCATCCGGTTATACTCGTATATGCCGTAATCAATGCCGATGCCGACCGCAATCGCAAGCACCGGCAATGTCGAAATTTTGAGGCCAATGCCGGCGCCGGTGATAAACCAGTTGCCGATGATCGTAGAGAGTATCAGCGGCACCACGAGACACACCGCACCACGCCATTCGCGATAAAAGAAGATCACCAGCGCCATGACGACGCCATAAACATACAGCAGCATCGGTATTTCCGA
>JAUSQH010000035.1 GCA_030652895.1 Alphaproteobacteria bacterium | reverse complement strand
AATAATGGCGGGAGGGGGAGCAACACTTCAATTTTGATTCGTTGCACCGAATCCGATCATGTTCTGGTGTTGGTGGACGGGGTGAAGATCGGCTCCGCAACCACGGGCCAATCGCCGTTTGAATATCTGCCAATCGATCAGATTGAGCGCATCGAGGTGGTACGTGGCCCGCGATCCAGCCTGTATGGCTCCGAAGCGCTGGGGGGTGTGATCCAGATTTTCACGCGCAAGGGCGGTGGCGAACTGACACCGTCATTCAGCGTCACCGGTGGCAGCCATGAAACCGGCGAAGCAACCGCAGGCCTGTCGGGCGGTGGTGCAAATAGCTGGTTTAATCTTAGCGCCAGCGGGACCGATACCCAGGGTATCAATGCCTGTCGGGGCCTCCCGAACAGGGCCGGCTGCTTTGTGAACGAACCTGATGACGACGCCTATCGCAGCGTTTCGGGTGCGGCACGCGGGGGGATGCGTTTTGATAATGGTGCTGAGGTGGACGTGAATTATCTGCGTGTGGAAAGCGAGAGCTTTTACGATGGCAGCTTCGTTAATGAATCAGACGTCATGCAACAAGTTCTGGGGGGAACTGTCAGCTTTGCGCCCCATGAAACCTGGCGGGCCGCACTGGCGGGCGGACGGTCCTGGGACTATTCGGACAATTTCCTGAACGGTGTCAAGAAAAGCCGTTTCGACAGCAAGCGCGACACCCTGTCACTGCAGAACGATTTCACCCTTGCGCCGCGCCACGTTATGACCGCGGGCGCGGACTTTCAGAAAGACCAGATTTCCAGCACGGTCGCCTTTCCGGTGACGTCGCGCGATAATTATGGCGTGTTCGCACAATATCAGGCGGGTCTGGGGCGGCACAATACGGTCCTAAGCCTGCGCCGCGATGACAATGAACAGTTTGGCGGCAAGACGACCGGCAATGTGGGCTGGGGCTACGATGTCACCGAAGCGCTGCGGGTGAATACCAGTTATGGCACGGCTTTCAAGGCCCCCACTTTTAACGAACTGTATTTCCCTTTCTTTGGTGATCCGACCCTGCGTCCTGAAACGGCGCGCAGCGGCGAGATTGGCGTCAGCGGCAATCATCCGCTGGGAACCTGGGGCATCAATCTGTTCGAAACCCGGCTTGACAATCTGATCTCGTTTGACGCCGCGCGCCGTCTCGCCACCAATGTGGATGACGCCCGCATACGGGGGCTGGAATTGAGCGCCGGCGCACTCTTGGCCGGATGGCGGACCCATGGTAATCTGACTCTATTGGACCCTGAGAATCGTTCGCGTGGGGCCAATCGCGGGAATGTTCTACCACGCAGGGCAGAGGAATCGGTACGCGTGGATGCGGATCGGGAATTTGGCCGCTTCGGAATTGGGACAAGTGTACTGGCGGCGGGAAAACGCTATGATGATCTGGCTAACCGGGTGGAGTTGGGCAGCTACGTTACGGTGGATTTGCGCAGTCAGTATAAGGTAACAGAGAATTGGACTATTCAGGGGCGGGCAGAGAATTTGCTGGACCGGGACTACGAAACAGCGGCGTTTTTTAACCAGCCAGGGCGCAGCGTGTTCGTCACGCTTGCCTATCAGCATTGACGCGTAAAAAAGGAAAGCGAAACATGCAATCGATTGGACAATATTTCAGGGCAAATCCGCTGGGGGGACTTGCGGTGTTGGCTGGTGTCATGCTGGCAACGCGCTTTCATCATTTTGGTAGCGTCACGCATTTGCCGGATGCCTCGCTGGCGGTGTTCTTTCTGGCTGGCTTTTATCTGCGCCGTGCGATTTACATGATTCCACTGATGCTGCTGGCCGGCGGAATCGATTATCTGGCAACCCAGCATATGGGTGTCAGTGATTATTGCATCAGCCCGGCCTACGGGTTTTTGATTCCTACCTATGCGGTCATGTGGTTTGGCGGACATTGGTACGCCGCGCGGCATACCTTGTCGGTTGCTAGCCTGACGCCGCTGGCGGTGGCCCTGATAGCCAGTGGCAGCATTGCCTTTCTAATTTCCAATGGCGGTTTTTATCTGTTCTCGGGACGCTATCCGGACATGAGCTGGGCCGAATATGCGCAACGGGTGTCCATGTACTATATGCCCTATATGAGTGGTGCGGTTTTCTATGTCGTACTCGCCGCCCTGGCGCATATCGGTGTTACTGTGCGCCCACGCAGCGCACAGGGTGATGCGCCGCGCTAATGCCCAAAGCCATCCCCCACACCGCAATGTATCTTGCTGCGGGGCTGGGGGAGCGGATGCGCCCGCTGACCAATAACCGGCCAAAGCCTCTGGTGCAATTGGCCGGGAGACCGCAGATTGATTACGCCCTGGACCGGCTGCGCGATGCCGGTGTCCGGCAGGTGGTGATCAATCTGCATTATCTGGGCGCAATGATCCGCGGTCATTTGCAGGCGCGCGGCCAACCGGAAATCATTTACTCTGACGAAAGCACACGGTTGCTGGGCGCGGGCGGTGGTGTGGTCAAGGCGCTGCCGCTGTTGGGGGACCAGGCTTTTTTCGTACATAATTGCGACAGTTTCTGGCGGGACGACGGCGGGACGATGTTGCGCCGGATGGCCGAGATTTGGGATGACGCCCGCATGGACGCACTGCTGTTGATCGCAAAACTGGACAATGCGACTGGCTTCGGGCTGCCTGGGGATTATTTTATGGAGGCGGACGGTAAGTTGCGCCGTAACCGTGAAAAATCTGACGCCGCGCCATTTGCCTATTGTGGCGTGCAAATCGCCCATCCGCGGCTGTTTGCGAATGCGCCGCAGGGGGAGTTTTCCACGGTTGAACTGTGGGACCGGGCCGAACAGGCCGGACGTCTGGCGGGCATAGAACTTGATGTGCACTGGTTTCATACCGGTACGCCCGAGGCGCTGGCCGCCGCCGAACAGTTTCTCAACAGCGCACGGCAGACGTGACGGGGAAAGCGCCAGAAATTTATACGATCCCTGCCGGGGTTCCCTTCGCTGACGCCCTGGCGCAGGGCGTGCTTTCCCAGTACGCGGATAGCGATCCGCTATCACTCAGTGAGCTGATTATCCTGCTGCCAACCCGGCGCGCCGCGCGCGCGGTGCGTGAGGCGTTTTTACGCGTAGGCGGCGGCACGGTGATGCTGCTGCCGCAGATGCGCGCGCTGGGCGATGTGGATGCGGAGGAACTAGCCTTTGGCGCTGACGGTGCGGGGGACGTCGCGGACGCGGGCGCACTGGATCTGGCGCCTCCCATCGCGCCCGTGCGCCGGCAGTTTTTGCTGATGCGGCTGATCAATGCCTGGGGTGCTTCTCGGGATGTCCATTACACACCTGCATCGACCGCTCGGCTCGCCGCCGAACTGGCCCGTTTTCTCGATCAAATTCAAACCGAACAGGTGGCGGAGCATTTGCAGCAAACAGCGCTTGCGGCGATGGTGCCCGAGAGTTTCGCAGCGCATTGGCAGGAAACTCTCGAATTTCTTAAAATTATCACCACGGCATGGCCTGAAATATTGCGTGAAGAAGGCGCGCTGGACCCCGCGGCCCACCGTAACGCCATGCTGGCCACGTTGACCGCGCGCTGGCAGGCGGAGCCGCCGCCCGGCCCGGTGATCGCGGCGGGCACTACCGGCAGTGTTCCCGCAACGGCGGGACTGCTGGAAGTCGTCGCCCGGCTGCCCCATGGCATGGTGGTATTGCCGGGGCTTGATCAGATGCTGGACGACGCAAGCTGGCAGGCGCTTGATCCGGGGCATCCGCAATACGGTCTGGCGCGATTGCTGAGCCGGTTTGGGGTTGCGCGCGAACAGGTGCGTGTGTGGCCCGTGCACGGCTTTACCACCAACCCGCCTCGCACGGCGTTGCTGAGCGAGGCGTTACGTCCAGCCGAAACCACCGATGCGTGGCGCGAGGCGGCCCAGCGTTTGCAGCCGCAGTTGAAGGACGCGCTGCAAGGGCTGTCCCGTATCGAGGCCCCTGCCCCGCGCGAAGAAGCCGCAAGCATCGCCCTTGCGATGCGTGAGGTTCTGGAGACCCCTGGTAAAACTGCCGCGCTGGTGACGCCGGATCGCGGTCTGGCGCGGCGCGTTGCGGTGGAACTCGGCCGGTGGGGGATCGAGGCCGATGATTCAGCGGGCGTACCGCTGGCGCAAACCGCCGCGATGGGTTTTATCCGCGCCCTGGCGGCGATGGTGGCGGACGCATTTGCGCCGGTCGCGTTGCTTGCGGCAAACAAGCATCCGCTGGCGGCGGCCGGAATGAATCCGGCGGAGTGGCGGCGCATGACCCGCGAGTTTGAGCGTTGCGCATTGCGCGGCCCGCGCCCCGCGCCCGGCATTGCCGGATTAAAGTCTGCGGACGCAGAAAAACCCCCACATATGTTTGTGGAACGTCTGGCGGTATGTGCAGCCCCGTTGATCACATGCGCCGGACTGGTTGAATGTCCGTTAACGGATTATATAGACGCGATTCTGGAAACGGCGGAGAACTTCGCCGCAACACATGAGGAAACCGGCGCGGCGCAGCTGTGGCGTGGAGAGGACGGCGAGGGCGCTGCGCGGTTTTTCGCTGACCTGCGGGAGCATTCAGATATTTGCGGCGCGATGGCGCCGGAGGCTTTTCCCGCATTGCTGGACGCATTACTGGAAGGGCAGGCGGTGCGGCCCCGCTATGGTCAGCATCCCAGGCTGCATATCTGGGGGCCGCTGGAAGCGCGCCTGCAACATGCGGACCGTATCATTCTCGGCGGCCTGAACGAAGGCGTATGGCCCGCCACCGCCAATGTGGATCCCTGGCTCAGCCGTCCTATGCGCCAGCGCTTTGGCTTGCCTGCCCCGGAACGCCGTATCGGCCTTGCGGCCCATGATTTTGTGCAGGCGGCCAGCGGTCCAGACGTTATTCTGACCCGGTCCCGCAAACAGGATGGTGCGCCCGCGGTGCCCTCGCGCTGGTGGCTGCGCATCGAAAATCTGCTGACGGGGCTGGGTGCGCAATCCGCGCTTGACGGTGATGTCCCGTGGGCGGATTGGGCCACGGCGCTGGACATTCCGTCCGCAGTGACGCCCCAGCCTGCGCCAAAGCCGCGACCCCCGGTTTCCGCGCGCCCGCGCAAGCTTTCGGTCAGTGATATCGCCATTTTGATCCGCGATCCTTATGCCATTTACGCGCGCCATGTGCTGGGGTTGCGTGCGCTTGATCCGCTGGATACGGAAATCGGCGCGGCGGAACGCGGTACCGTCATTCACCAGATTCTTGAAAAGTTTGTCCGGACCCATCCGGGTGCGCTGACATTGGGCGATTTGACGGCGTTGCGCAGTATTGGCCGCCAGCATTTTGACGAACTTCTGTCACGCCCTGGTGTGCGGGCTTTCTGGAAGCCGCGCTTTGATGATATCTCCGACTGGTTCCTCAACTGGGATATGCTGAACCGCCAGCAGGGCGCAACGCCGGCCGGGCTGGAAGTTGATGGCACGCGCGAATTTATGGCGCCGGCGGGTCTGTTCCGAATAACCGCGCGGGCCGATCGTATTGACCGGACGAGAACGGGCGGGCTTGCCATCTACGACTACAAAACCGGCTACAACCCGTCTGAAAATCAGATCAGGGCGGGCTTTGCGCCCCAATTACCACTGGAAGGAGCAATTGCCCGGGCGGGTGGATTTACCGGTATAGCCCCGGCGGAAATCGTGAAGCTGGCGTTATTGCGTATTCGGGGCATTGAGCCGCCGGGCAAAGAAGACGAAATTCCCCTTGAGAGCATTGAGGAGGCCTGGAATGGGCTATGCGATCTGATCGCGCGCTTTGATGATTGCGATACGGCCTATGTGTCGCGCCGCGCCCCGATGTATACCCACGACAATGGCCCCTATGATCATCTGGCGCGGGTCAGGGAATGGTCCGGCGCCGGCAGCGGCGAAGACGAATGAGCGCCGTTTCAGCAAAACAGGGTACGCCTGATCAACGCGATGCGGCTGATCCCGGCGCGTGCGTCTGGGTCAGCGCCAATGCGGGTACAGGCAAGACTCATGTCCTGATTGACCGTGTGACGCGCCTGCTGCTTTCTGGCGCGGACCCGGGGCGCATTTTATGTGTGACCTTTACCAAGGCGGCGGCGGCGGAAATGGAGGGGCGTCTGTTTCGCAGGCTTGGTGAGTGGGCAACCTTGAGCGATGCGGCGCTGCAAGAGCAATTGCAGGCTTTGCAGCCCGGCGCGTTTGACGCAGATGCGTTACGCGGCGCGCGCAAACTGTTTGCCCGCGCGCTGGAGACCCCCGGCGGGTTAAAAATACGCACCATTCACGCATTTTGTGAAAGTCTGCTGCGCCGCTTTCCCCTGGAGGCGGGCGTGGCGCGGCATTTCGAAGTTCTGGATGACCGTACGGCGTACGAATTGCGCGTGCTTGCCCGGACACAGGTTCTTGCCAACGCCCAAACAGGCAAAGACCCGATATTGCGTGGCGCGCTGGAACAGCTTGTGCGCCTGATTGATGAGGGTGATTTTATTAAGTTGACGGATGAGGCCATGCGCCAGCAACGTCATAGCGACGAAGAAAGCCTCGAGGCATTGCAGGCCGCCCTGCTGGCCTATCTTGAGGTGGAAAGCCCTGCGCAAGGCGATGATGTTATTGCGGCCTTCGCGCGCGATCTGCCGTCTGAAGACTTACGCCGGGCGGCCGCAGCGTTACAGACGGGATCGGACACAGACAAAAACCGTGCGTCGCAAATTCTCCAATTCGTAACAGGCGCGGATGCGGCGGCGGGTTTTGATCCCTACCAGATGATTTTTCTTACAAAAGAATCCCATCCCAGAAAAAACCTCATTACCAAGACGGCGCAAAAATCCGATGTGCAGGCCTTGCCGGTATTACAGAAGGAACAGGACAGGGTTTTAGCGCTTGTCCAACACATGCGCGCACGGCGGGTGGCGCTTTCAAGTGTCGCCGCATTACGGACCGGGGCGGCTGTGCGCAGTGAATATCAACATGCGAAACGCGCGCGCGCCGCGCTCGATTATGATGACCTGATCGATTATACGCGGCATTTACTGCACAGTTCTGGTGCGGCATGGGTGCATTACAAATTGGATGAAGGGCTGGATCATGTGCTGGTTGACGAGGCGCAGGATACCAGTCCTGAACAATGGGATATCATCCGTAGTCTAAGTGATGAATTCTTTTCCGGCCGGGACGCCGGTACTGAAGCGCGTGAAAACCTTGGCAAAGGCCCCCGCACACTGTTTGCGGTCGGCGATGAAAAACAATCCATTTTCAGTTTTCAGGGGGCCGATCCGGCATCTTTCGCCGCCATGCAGAAGGTTTTTTCGAAGCGCGCGAACGAGGCTGGCCTGCAATGGCGTGACATTTCCCTGCAGCAGTCATTTCGTTCAACCCCGCAGGTGCTTGACGCTGTAGACACTGTTTTTTCCAATGCGCAGGCGCGTGATGGCCTGTCGGCGGAGGATAAATCCGTTCTGCACACTGCTGCCCGCATGGGGCAGCCCGGGCGCGTGGAGATCTGGCCCGCCATCGCGGATAATTCTGCGGAGCCACCTTTGCCGTGGGATGCGCCGGTGGACGCGCCCGCGCGCTCCAGTCCGCGCGCGCAAATGGCGGCACGTGTGGCAGGGCATATTGCGGATCTGCTGCGCGACAAACCCATGTTGCCGTCAACCGGGGGGCCGGTAAAGCCCGATGATATAATTGTTCTGGTCCGTACACGTAACGAATTTTTCGATGAATGTATCCGCCAGTTGAAATTGTGCAATATAGCCGTGGCCGGCGCGGACAGGATGCAGTTGTTGGATCAGCTCGCGGTGATGGATCTGATGGCGGTGGGGCATTTTGTTCTGATGCCGGAGGATGATCTGACCTTGGCGACCGTTCTGCGCAGCCCGTTTATAGGTATCAGCGAAGAACAGTTATTTGATCTGGCCTATGGCCGTAATGGCCAGCCTTTATGGGATAGATTGCGCGCGCTGCGCAATGCGGACGAAGCATACGATAATGCCGTGGCACTATTGTCAGCATTGCTGGGGCATGCCGGCAGGGTTCCGCCCTATGAGTTTTTTGCGCGGCTGCTTGGCCCGTTTGGCGGGCGGGGGAAAGTGCTGGCGCGGCTTGGCGCGGACGCCAACGATCCGATCGACGAATTTCTGGCGCTTGCGCAGCAGTTTGAGCGCAGCCATCCAACCGGGTTGCAGGGGTTCCTGCATTGGCTTGGCGCATCGCAAACCCAGATCAAACGTGATCTGGAACAGGGCGGGGGGGCCGTGCGGGTGATGACTGTGCACGGGGCCAAGGGTCTGGAGGCGCCCATTGTCTATTTGCCGGATACTTGTTCCATGCCTGATGGAAAAAAAGATCCGAAACTAATTCCCGTAGAGGGCGAGGATTTTTTTCTGTGGCCGGTGCGCAAGGATCGCGACGACGCAAAAACAGCGCAGATGCGCGCCGCGACGGCGTTGGCGCGGTCACGCGAATATCACCGCCTGTTGTACGTGGCCATGACGCGGGCAAAGGACTGGCTGTATATAGGCGGATACAAAGGCAGGAATGAGCCCCCCGCCGGGTGCTGGTATAATCTGATAAAAACAGCGCTTGAACCCCATGCAGAACGGGTTCCCCTGTCCTGGGGAGAAGACGGCCTGCGCATCTCCGGAACTGGCGATGAGGTGGCGCAGGCGCCATCCGTGCAGACGCCACATAGCGAAGTACCGCCTCTGCCGGACTGGGCGCGCCAACCCGCCCCGGATGAGCCGAGCCCGTCACGTCCGCTTGCGCCATCCAGGCTGGGCGTTGATGATAGCGTCGTGCGATCGCCCCGACACGGCGCAACGGTGCAGGATCGCTTCAAACGCGGGCGGCTGATCCATCAATTGCTGCAATATCTGCCCGATATTGCGCCGGAAAGACGCGAAACGGCGGCGCGGCGTTATCTGGCGCAGCCTGGCTTTGTGCTTTCGCACCCCGCAATGGACGATATTGTGACGCAGGCGTTGACGGTGCTGACATTCCCCGAATTTGCCCCGGTGTTTGGTCCCGGCAGCCATGCAGAGGTGTCCATTGCGGGGCTGGTGCCCGCCATGGGTATTGATACGGCGATTTCCGGGCAGATCGACCGGCTGTTGATCGCCGAAAAAGAAATATTGCTGATCGATTACAAAACCCACCGGCCGCCCCCCACCACCCCGGAGGCGATTCCGCGGATCTATGTACAGCAGATGGCCGCGTACCGGGCTGCGTTGCGCATGATTTACCCCCGGCACCGGGTGCGTTGCGCGCTGATCTGGACGGATATTCCGTTATTGATGCCGCTGGGAGATGCACAGCTTGACGCTGCCATCCGCACTTCCTAGATTAGGAGTCGTAGAAGCAATTGGGATTGAGATCAGACCATGTCCACGACCACTGTTACCGATGCAAATTTTGAAAATGATGTGATTAACGCTCCCGGCCCGGTGCTGGTGGATTTCTGGGCGGAGTGGTGCGGCCCCTGCAAGCAGATTGCCCCCGCGCTGGAAGAGCTGTCAAATGAGATCAAGGGCCTGACGGTCGCCAAACTGAATGTGGATGATAATCCCGGCATGGCCGCGAAATACGGGGTGCGCGGTATTCCCACCATGATGATCTTTCAGCATGGTCAGGTTGCCGCGACCAAGGTAGGGGCTATTCCCAAAGGCAAAATCGAAGAATGGATTAAGTCGTCGATCTGAGGCTTTTTTTAAAACACGCCTGCAGCATGTTCCGGTTGGCGCAATAATTCGCCGGCGGTAATGCTGTCGGCGCTGATTTGCGCCTTCAAACTGTCGATCCCGTCGAACTTGCGTTCTGTACGGATGAATTCGACAAATGACACCCGCAGCGTGCGGCCGTACAGATCGCCCGAAAAGTCGAACAGATTGACTTCCAGCATCACGTCCTGCTTATCAAATGTCGGCCGTATTCCCAGATTTGCGACGCCATCATATAGCCCTGCGCCGGCGCCTTCCAGAACCTCTACACGGACAGCATAAACACCGTGCCTGGGCTCCAGACATTCATTAAGGTGCACATTCGC
>JAUSQH010000027.1 GCA_030652895.1 Alphaproteobacteria bacterium | reverse complement strand
ACCGCACACTGGCGATGACCTCGGTCAAAGCGCTGTATGATAGCGGCATATTGAATATGTGCGTGCCGCGCGAACTGGGCGGGCTTGAGGCTGATCCCATGACCCAGACCGAGGTCTATGAAGCGATCAGCGAGATGAATGGCGCCGCGGGCTGGTGCCTGGTTATCGGGGCGACTTCCGCCGGGATGCTGGGGGGCATGATCAGCGATGGCGCGCTGGACGAGGTTTTCAAAAACGGGCGCATCCCGCGCGCATCCGGGACTGTGTTTCCTTCTGGCCTTGCCGAGCGGGTTGATGGCGGGTACCGTGTCACGGGCCGCTGGGCGTTCGGCAGCGCCATCCACCATGCCGACTGGGTGACGACCGGCGCGGTGGTTGCCAGGGATGGCGTGCCCGTCCGGTCCCCCAGCGGCGCGCCACAACTGTGCTCGATCTGCGTACCCATCAAGGATGTGATCGTTGAGGACAACTGGTTTTCCAGCGGCCTTAAGGGGACCGGCAGTTCACATTACCGCATCGAGAATGTATTTGTTCCTGACGATTTCCTGTTGGGCGGGAAACGTCCGCCGCGCGGCGGGCCGCTGTTCCAATTGCCGACCTATGGATATGTGGCGGCCTGCCATGCGGGATTTGCCCTGGGCGTGGCCAAGCGCGCCATGTCGGAAATCACTTCCATGGCGTCCGGTAAGAAACGCAAACTAACCGGCGTAAAGCTCGGTGAGCGGGGCGCGTTCCACAAGGAACTCGGCGTCATGGCGAGCAAACTGACCGGCGCGCGGCTGTTCTCTCTGGATATTCTGAGCCGCATGTGGACCGCGCAGAACAAGGGCGAGCGGATGTCGCTGGTGGAGTGGGGCGAGTGCCGCGCGGCGATGACCTATGTGACCGAGGTCGCCGCGGAAGTGACCACTTTTGCCTATCGGTACGGTACGGGGGCCGCACTATACCAGTCGCATCCTCTGCAACGCGGCCTGCGTGATATCTATACCGCCACCCAGCATGGTGTGGTGAGCGACGAAAATTACGAAACCCTGGGGCTGGCCATGATCGGCAAGGGAAAATGGGAACCCCTGATCGGCGGCCCGCCCAGAGAGTAAGGTTTAAGCCGGTTGGCGGCTGTGTGTCTGTGATTCCACTCGCCCTGGCTGGTGGACTCTTCATGTCGTGTTAAAGTATACGCCTCAGGCTTACCGCGAACGGATGTGTGCTCAGTTGATGGGCACACCTTCCAGCGTGATACGGTGCATCAGCCGGCGCTCGCCGTGATAATCGTTCAGGGCGTAGTGCCAGGTCGCCCGGTTGTCCCAAAAGGCGATGGAGCCGTCTTTCCATTGGAAGCGGGTGTGGAATTCGGGCCGTGATGCATGCTGATACAGATAGTCCAGCAGGGGCTGGCTCTCCTGTTTGGTCCAGCCCTCGAAATGAGTCGTGAACGCCATATTGACGTACAATATCTTGCGGCCGGTGTCCGGGTGCCGGATGACCACCGGGTGGACGGCGTCCTGGGTCGCCAGCTCCGGATTGCCGATCCGGCCGGTAACTGTTTTTGAATGCTCGGTGCTGGCGCCAAAAACATGCCTGCTTGAATGCACGGCGCGAAGCCCCTCCAGCGTGCGCTTGAGGCCCGCAGATAGTGCGTCATAGGCCAGCCCCATGTTGCAAAACAGGGTGTCGCCTCCCCGAGGTGGAACCTCAAGCGCAAGCAGAATTGAACCAAGGGCAGGAATTTGATCATAGCTATGGTCGGTATGCCAGCCGCCGCCGATATTCGTCACCTGGTCCGGCTCCTTCCTGACCTCGGCGATCTGGGGATAGCCATCGACCGGTTTAAAGAACCGGTTGATATTAATGGTGCCGAGACGGTTGGCGAAACCTATATGCTGTTCTGGCGTAAGCCGCTGATCGCGGAAAAAGATCACGCCATACTCGTTAAAGGCGGCCCGGATATCGGTGGCGGCAGCGTCATCCAGGGGCTGCGATAGATCAATGTCCGCAAGTTCCGCGCCGAGCGCTCCCGATGTTGGTCTTACGGTAAAATAAGATTTGCGCATCGTGATCTCCGTTTTACATGTGCCGGGAACACTATTTCATACATTCAGCGGTGGTCAAAGATATAGCCGGGGTCGTATTTCTGTGTAACGCCAGATAGCATCGCAATAATAGATGGCCTTACTTCTTAAGAGATCCATGCTTGACGTAAAAGAACAAATAGCGAACTATCGGTGGAGCGCAGGGGTGCGCGGGTTTGGCTTGCCCGTTCCCGCATTTTTGGCGCACCATCGAATTATTCAAGAAACGGATGGGAGGATGCGATGACGCGGGTACTGGAGGGCATACGGGTTCTGGATTTTGGCCGCTATATTGCCGGGCCGTTTTGTTCGGCACTGCTCGGTGATATGGGGGCCGACGTGATCCGCATTGAGCGGCCTGGCGGCGGTGAGGACCGGGCTGTTGGGGCGGTGACGGAGGACGGCATCGGGGCGGGATTTTTCCAGCTTAACCGTAACAAGCGTTCACTCACCTTGAACCCGACCTCAAAGGAGGGCCGCGAGATCGTCAAAAAACTCGTCGCGACGGCCGACGTGGTGGTGGCCAATGTGCCGCCCCAGGCGCTGGCCGCCATGGGGATCGATCTGGAAAGCCTGCATGCGATCAATCCGCGCGTTATTCTCACCACCGGTTCGGCTTTCGGACGCGGGGGGCCATATAGTGATCGGTTGGGATTCGATGGTATCGGCCAGGTCATGTCCGGCAACACCTATATGTCGGGCACCGATGAAAACACTCCACAAAAGAGCCTGTTTCCCTATGTGGATTATGGCACGGCGACCAATTGCGCCCTTGGCACCCTGGCTGCGCTGATGGCGCGTGAAAAAACCGGCAAGGGGCAGATGGTTGAGGGCTCGCTGTTGCGCACCGCGCTGACCATCGCCAATAGCTGTCTGATTGAAGAAGATATGCTGGAGCTGGAGCGCGTCCCGCAGGGCAATCGCGGCTATAATGCGGCGCCCTCGGATGTTTTCAAAACCAAGGACGGCTTTATTCTGGCGCAGGTGGTCAGTGATACCTTGTTCAAACGCTGGACCGGTTTGATGGGTGAGGACGGCTGGCCCTCTGATCCGCGCTTCAAGGACGACCTGTCGCGCGGCGTCAACAGCCAAATAATCAGTGACCGGATGAATAAGTGGTGCGCCAATTACACCAGTGAAGAAGCGATCCGGTTGCTTGCGGAAGCCAAAATTCCTGCGGGCAAGGTTCTGAGCCCGCGCCAGGTGCTAAGCGACCCGCATGTCCAGACCATGTTCATCGAGCAGGATTATCCGACCCTGAAAAAGCCGGCGCGCGTGGTTGGGCCGCCGACGCTTCTGTCCGATACGCCGCTGGAATATCATTTGCGCGCGCCAACATCAGGCGAACATACCGATGAAATTCTGCTAAGTATCGGTTATAGTCAGGGTCAGATCGCGGAATTTCGTGAAAATAACATTGTCTGACATGGCTGCGCCATGGCGGGTTCGGTCAGACACAATACGGGCAAAGGATAGGGTATGGCGGGCAGCGTAAATAAAGTGATTCTGGTGGGTAATCTGGGCGCCGATCCGGAAATCCGCCGCACCCAGGATGGGCGGCCGATCGCTAATCTGCGCATCGCCACGTCTGAAACGTGGAAGGATAAAAACACTGGCGAAAGGCGCGAAAAAACCGAATGGCACCGGGTGGTGATTTTTAACGAAGGCCTGTGCCGGGTGGTCGAGCAATTTCTGAAAAAGGGCGCCAAGGTCTACCTTGAAGGCCAGTTGCAGACACGTAAATGGCAGGATCAGTCCGGGCAGGACCGCTATTCAACAGAGGTGGTGCTGCAGGGCTTCAACAGCGTGTTGACCATGCTGGATGCGGCGGGTGCAGGCGGCGGGCGCGGACAGATTGGCAACAGTGGCAGCGGCCAGGGCGGCGGATTTTCCGGTGGCGGGCCCGGCGACTATGAGGATATGGGCGCGGGCGGTGGCGGTGACTTCGGTGACTTTGACGACAAAGTGCCGTTTTAGTCCGGTACGTCCGTTATTTTGTGCGTAATGCGCGCCGGCGCATGCGTTTGAATATCCCTTGCGCATTCATCAAAGGCCGGACGCCAATATGGGCTTGGGCCTCAACGAAGGCGACGCTGCGGGTCAGTTTGCTGACCCGGCTCTGCCCCACAATCCAGTCACCAGGGCGTGCGATCGACAAGAAGTCTGTCGTAAGGCGAACGGTCAGGGCCGTTGATTGGGCGCTGTTCGCCACCGTCAGGCCCATCAGC
>JAUSQH010000022.1 GCA_030652895.1 Alphaproteobacteria bacterium | reverse complement strand
CCACCGCTACGAGGTCAACACCGCCTACAAGGACCGGCTGGAGCAGCACGGCTTGAAATTCTCGGGCCTGTCACCCGATGGCGTGCTGCCCGAGATCGTCGAATACGAGGACCATCCCTGGTTCATCGGGGTGCAATTCCATCCCGAGCTGAAATCGCGCCCGTTCGAGCCGCATCCGCTGTTCGCGTCGTTTGTCCAGGCGGCGATGGTGCAGAGCCGGCTGGTCTGATGCCATGGTCGGCTGCCTTTGACGGCACAGCAAATTGTTGCGACAACGCTCCCCGTGAACCGCAAGAACAATAAATCGAGGGAGCAAAGCCGATGATCATGGAAATGCGCGTCTATCGCTGTCTGCCGGGCCGCCTGCCGGCGCTCTTGAAGCGCTTCGAGAACACCACGCTGAAATTGTGGGACAAGCACGGCATCAAGCAGGCCGGTTTTTTCACCACGCTGATCGGTACTTCCAATCAGGAACTGACCTACTTCGTCGCGTGGGACTCGCTCGCGGATCGCGAAAAGAAGTGGAATGCATTCCAGAGCGATCCGGACTGGATCGCCGGCCGCGCCAAGAGCGAGGAGGACGGCCAGATCATCGACAATATCGTCAGCCAACTGCTGGTCCCGACGGCGTTCTCGGCGGTAAAATAACCGTCGATGCAACCCTGATATTCGGGGGATAAACGGGGTTGCTCCTGATCGCGCGGACCGGCATGGTCCGCGCGGAATAGAAGGAAAACCCGTGAGCGCGAGCACCTCCGCAGCACCGGTCGTTGCCGCCGGCCTGGTCCAGTTCGGCAATGATCTGCCGCTTTCGATCATCGCCGGCCCGTGCCAGCTGGAGAGCCGGGCGCATGCGCTGGAAGTCGCCGCCGCGCTGAAGGAGATCGCGACGCGCCTGAAAATCGGGATCGTCTACAAGACCTCGTTCGACAAGGCCAACCGCACCAGCGTTTCCGCGGCCCGCGGCGTCGGGCTGCGGCAGGCGCTGCCGGTTTTTGCCGAGATCCGCTCGTCGCTGGGGATGCCTGTTCTCACCGACGTCCATGAGGCCTCGCAATGCGCCGAGGTGGCGCAGGCCGTCGACGTGCTGCAGATCCCGGCGTTCCTGTCCCGGCAGACCGATCTGCTGGTGGCGGCAGCCGTTACCGGCAAGGTCGTCAATGTCAAGAAAGGCCAGTTCCTGGCGCCCTGGGACATGGCGAACGTCGTCGCCAAGATCACCGGAGCCGGCAACACCAATGTGCTGGTCACCGAGCGCGGCGTCTCGTTCGGCTACAACACGCTGGTGTCGGACATGCGGGCGCTGCCGATTCTGGCGCGCACTACCGGCGCGCCTGTCATTTTCGACGCCACCCATTCGGTGCAGCAGCCGGGCGGCAAGGGCACGTCGTCGGGCGGCGAGCGCGAATTCGTGCCCGTGCTGGCGCGCGCCGCAGTCGCCGTGGGTGTGGCCGGGCTGTTCATGGAAACCCATCAGGATCCCGACCATGCCCCCTCTGACGGCCCGAACATGGTGCACCTGAAAGACATGCCGGAACTTCTGACTACGCTGATGGCGTTCGATGCGCTGGCGAAAAGCATTGCTTGAGCGATAGGACTGCTCTCGCCTACACTAGCGGCTACTAAAACCAGAACAGGGAGGAGACCCAGATGGCGGTGAAGAAATTTCCCGTGGAATATACCCATATCATGATGTTTGCCCGCTCCGTGGGCGATGATAATCCGATCTATCATGATGAGGAATACGCCAAGACCACCGAGGTGGGCGGCATTATCGCGCCCCCGACTTTCGCGCAGGCGAGCGCACAGTTTGACCCGGACTTTTTCCTGCGCCCGAAAGTTGGCCAGCCCTGGA
Source organism: Alphaproteobacteria bacterium (assembly GCA_030652895.1). Taxonomy (GTDB): domain Bacteria; phylum Pseudomonadota; class Alphaproteobacteria; order UBA11222; family UBA11222; genus UBA11222. The sequence goes on along the minus strand of JAUSQH010000022.1, from coordinate 4,717 downwards.
TGGGATCCGGGCGCGAACCGACCGGCCTCAAACCAAAAGCCCCGTCCGGCGGCGAGAAAAAAGAAGGCGGCGGTGGTGGCGGTGGCCTGCATGCGGAGCAACATTTTGAATATCACCGCCATTTGCGCCCCGGCGATGTGCTGAGCGTTACCGTAAAACCCGGCAAGAAATGGGAAAAAGAGGGCAAGCGGTCCGGCAAGCTGAAATTTTCCGAGACCATCAGCGAATATCGCGATCAAAAAGGCGAGCTGGTAATCACCGCGCGCGGCGTCGGCGTTCAGACCGAACGCGTCGTTGAACAGAAATAGGGGAGGCTGAAATGCCATTAAGCGCCAAAAAATTAAAAGTGGGCGACACCCACAGCGAAAAGGTGGTGGAAAATCTGCACCGCACCCAGCTGGTCATGTATTCGGGTACGTCGGGGGATTATAATCCGCTGCATTCGGATGAAATATTCTCCACCAAGGTCGCAGGTTATCCTTCGGTGTTTGCGCATGGCATGCTGTCCATGGGACTGACCGGAAAGATGCTGACCAATTATGTGGGCGACGGGCGGCTGACCAAATATGGGGTGCGCTTTTCAACCCAGGTGTGGCCCGGCGATGATCTGACCGCGACCGCCACCGTCGAAGCGATCCGCGAAGAAGGCGGCCAGCATTATGTTGATCTGGCCATCAGCACCCGCAATCAGAAGGACCAGGAGGTGATCAACGGCAGCGCCACCGCGCGAATTGATCCCTAAGTGCTGACTCTGTTTCTTTAAATGGACGTAGCCGAACCGGCTTCATCTCCACGTCGCCAAATCCCTCCCCATCAAGGGGAGGGGCTTTACCACCGGGCTCGTCTCTTCTCCCTCCCCTTTGTGGGGAGCGAGGTCGGCGGGAACCGAAAAATATTATGTCTGAATGAGGCGCGCCCTACCCCGGACCGGCTTCCAGTTCATCAATAAAACCGCTGATCATGGAAAGTCCGCCGCGCCAGAAGGCCGGATCGCTGGCATCCAGACCAAACGGAGCGAGTAATTCGCCATGGCGTTTGGAGCCCCCCGCACGCAGCATGGCGAAATATTTCTCCTGAAATCCGGCCTCCGCGTTGGCGTAAACCGCAAACAGAGAGTTCACCAGACAGTCGCCAAACGCATAGGCGTACACATAGAACGGTGAATGAATGAAATGCGGAATATAGCACCAGAAATTTTCGTAGCCCGCGCCCAGATCGATCGACGGGCCAAGGCTTTCGCGTTGCACCCCGAGCCAGATTTCACCCAGTTGCTCCGGCGTCAGTTCGCCCTGTTTGCGCGCATCATGCACGCGGCGTTCAAACTCATAAAACGCGATCTGCCGCACCACGGTGTTCAACATGTCCTCGACCTTGGACGCCAGCATGCCGTGGCGTTCCACGGGTGATTTGGCGGTTTTCAGCAGCGCCTGAAAGGTCAGCATTTCACCAAACACACTGGCGGTTTCGGCCAGCGTCAAGGGCGTGTCCGCCAGCAACGCCCCCTGGTCCGCCGCCAGCACCTGATGCACGCCGTGCCCCAACTCATGCGCCAGGGTCATGACATCGCGCAGTTTGCCCTGATAATTCATCAGCACAAACGGGTGTGCGCTTGGCACGGTAGGATGCGCGAACGCCCCGCCAATTTTTCCGGCGACGGTTGGCGCATGAATCCAGCTCCTGTCAAAAAACTGCTGGCCAATCGCCGCCATTTCCGGGGCAAAATCCGCATAAGCGGAAAGCACAGTGCTGCGCGCCTCCTCCCAGCCGATGCGCCGGTCGCTTTGATCCGGCAGCGGCGCGTTGCGATCCCAGTATGCAAGCCGGTCCTTGCCCATCCATTTCGCCTTCAGCGCGTAATAACGATGCGACAATTGCGGATAGGCGTCACGCACCGCGCTTACCAGCGCCGCAACCACTTCCGGCTCCACCTGATTTGACAAATGCCGTGAGGTCGCCGGGTCCGGATAATGCCGCCAGCGATCTTCGATATCTTTGTCCTTGGCCAGGGTATTGGTGATCAGCGCGAACAATTTTATGTTGCGCGCGAAAACATCCGACAGGGCCGCCGCCGCATCCGCGCGCAATGCGGCGTCAGGCTCGCTCAGCAGATGCAGGGTTTCCTCTTCGGTCAACTCCTTGCCACGTACCGTGAAACGCATTCCGGCCACGGTCTCGTCGAACAGACGGCTCCAGGCCGCACGGCCCGTGACGCTTTTTTCCACCAGCAGTTTCTCTAGTTCGTCAGAAAGCTGATGCGGCCGGTATACGCGCAAGTCCTCGACCCATGGGCGGTACCGCTGCGCCGCCGGGTCACTCAGCAGCTCCGTCATTCGCGCATCGTCTATACGGTTGATCTCCAGTGTGAAGAAAACCAGCATGGACCCAATCTCACTTGCGCGCGCCTGGGCGTCGGCCTGAAAGCGCGCCAGATCGGGATCGTCCATGCGGGTAACATACACCAGCGAGGCATAGGACAAAATCCGCCCAAGCTTTTCCTCAAGCGCCTCGTAAGCGCGGATCGCCGCACCAAACGCGGCGCCGTCCAGACCGGCCAGTTTTCCCTGCCAGGTTTGCGCAAACTCTTTCGCCGCTTGTTCTGCCTCGGCAAAGTCCGCCGCAAATTTTGGATCATCAATACCGGCATAAAGCGCGCCGAGATCCCATTCCGGCAAAACACCCAAACCGCTGGCCTGTACATCGCTCATGCATACCCTCCGGAATTAAAATTACAGATCTGTCTGTGTGTCACTATCGGGTACGGCGTCAACCGGCTCAGGCCGTTTGCGGCGGATCAGGATATCGCCATTTTCCAGCATTTCGGGCACTTCATATTGCGGTATCGCAAGAATCATCATGCGCACCCCATTCATGATCTGATCGGCGGCGCCACGCAAAGCTTCCTCCGCCGCAAGTGGGGGCGTTTGGCCAGATGGCGCTGGTTCGGCTACGGCCGAACCGGTAAAGAGCACCACGATCGCCGCCAGTATCCGTGTTCTCTTCATACCGCCCACACCTGACCCATAATACGTTTCCCATATATGCCGTAGTGACAGCGTTTTACACCCCCGGCAGACCGACAGCCGCAGCATACAGTTCGATCAGCGCCTGCTGCTCGCTATAATCGTCGCGGTCCATTTTCCGTAAGCGTACAATATGGCGCATGATCTTGGGATCGAAACCATTTCCCTTGGCTTCGGCATAGACCTCTTTGATGTCGCCTGCGATTGTGGCCTTTTCTTCCTCCAGCCGTTCAATACGTGCAATGAAGGCTTTCAGATGGTCGGCTGCGATCACGCCTCCGTCAGACATAATTTATGCTCCTTTGAAAATTTCAATCATGCTTTTTCGCCGCAGCCATTGCGGTCAACTGTTCTGGCGTCGCCTCGGTCTGGTATTTCGCCTTCCACTGCGCGAACGGCATACCATAGACGGTTTCACGCGCTTCGTCGCGAGTCAGGCTCAAGCCCTTTTCCGTGGCCGCCTCCTGATACCAGTCGGACAAACAGTTGCGGCAAAAGCCGGCCAGAATCATCAGATCAATATTCTGCACATCCGTGCGTGACGCCAGATGCCGGGTAAGACGGCGAAATGCGGCCGCTTCAAGTTCGGTTTGGGTTTGCTTGTCCATCGGATTACCTCTCTATTGCCTTCAATATAGGGCGCAAATGCGACACCAGCAATTCCGCCCAGCTTTCCGCCCCGCTATTTTCCGCAATCAAATCCTGACGCAGCTCGATCAATACATGGGGCAACCCGTTTTGGGTACCATGCCGGTACATGCAATCGCCAACCAGTTCGCCGGAATAAGGCTGATTATCGCCAACGCACAGATTGCTATCCGCCTGCAGGCTTGCCAGCAGCGGCAAAGCGATACGCCCATCCTTATCCCAAAGGATACCCACCTGCCAGGGGCGTGGGCGGTTCTGAAACACCGGCGTAAAGCTGTGTAGCGACAAAATCGCGGGCGCAACGCCTATCGTGCGGGCTGCCGTAATACACTCAGCTATCGCCTGATGATAAGGCTGGTAATAACGCGCGATGCGATCCGCGATGATTTTTGCATCCACACGACGATTGCCGGGAATGATTGCGCCATCCGACAGCTTCATTACGAGGGTCGGATCATCGGCGCCACGGTTCGGGTCAATCAGCAGCCGGGAAAAACCCGCCAGCACCGCGGGCGCATTGAGTTGCTGTGACAAGGCCGCGGTAACGGCTGCCGCGCCAATATCATAGGCTATATGCCGTGCAAACGCCGCCGCCGGAAGGCCCAGGCCATTCAGCTGCGGTGGTATATAATTGCTGGCGTGATCGCATACCAGCAGAACACCAGGGTCTCCGCCCCGATTCAGCATGCTAAACGGTGAGGATTCGTCGGATATTTCAGACATGGGAATAATTTACACGATTCGATGGCCGATAGAGGTGTAATAATCTGCTAACCATACTATGCGTTATACTGGCTTTTTGAACTGGAGTCGTAGCCTCTTATGCACCGCGACCGGAAAGTAAAAATCCTGGCGACCCTGGGGCCTGCCAGCGCGACACCCGAAATGATCCGTAAGTTGTTCCTGGCTGGCGCTGATGTCTTTCGCATCAATATGAGCCATACCAGCCATGACGCGGCCACCCAGATGTACGAGATGATCCGCGCGGCCGAGACGGAACTTGACCGTCCCATCGGTATCCTGGCTGATCTGCAGGGGCCGAAATTGCG
>JAUSQH010000001.1 GCA_030652895.1 Alphaproteobacteria bacterium | reverse complement strand
TCACCGGCATCGACCTGGTGGAACAGATGATCCGCGTAGCGGCAGGCGAGCAACTTTCGATCACTCAGACGGATGTAAAGCTGAACGGTTGGGCAATGGAAAGCCGTGTGTATGCGGAAGATCCGTTCCGCAACTTCCTGCCGTCCATCGGGCGTCTGGTGCGCTATCAGCCGCCGGAGGAATCGATTCAAGATGGCGTTACCGTACGCAACGATACGGGGGTGTTTGAGGGCGCGGAAATTTCCATGTTTTACGATCCGATGATCGCAAAACTGTGCACCCACGCCGCCACCCGCGGCGAAGCGATAGCCGCCATGAGCGATGCGCTGGATGCGTTTCATATACGCGGTATTCAGCACAATGTGCCCTTCGTCGCGGCAGTGATGCAGCATCCTCGTTTTGGGGAAGGGCGCCTTACCACAGCCTTCATCGCGGAGGAATGGCCCGACGGGTTTCATGGTACGCACTTATCGCCAGAGATTAAGCGCGATCTGGTGGCGTTGACGGCTTTCATCTATTTGCAGCAGGCCGCGCGTGCCAGCCAAATATCCGGCCAGATTAACGGAAACTATCAAAAACCCCGTGGTCAGGAATGGGTGGTGACGCTGGAGGATGAAAGCTATCCGGTGGAGGCCGTGCTGACAGAGGGGGGGGCCGCCGTTACATTTGCGGATGCCGCCAAGCCATGCCGTGTCGTCACGGACTGGACTCCGATGCAGCCGGTAATGCGCGCCACGGTGGATGGCCGCCGCCTGATTGTGCAGGTTGACCGGCAGGCAAGTTACCGGTTGTTGACGCATCGCGGCGCCACGGTAAAGGGCGTTATGCGCAGTGTCCGTTCGGCGGAGCTGTTTGCCCTGATGCCAGAGAAGATCGCGCCTGATCTCTCGAAATTCCTGCTGTGCCCGATGCCGGGGCTCGTGGTTTCAATTGCTGTCGAGGTGGGGCAGGAGATCAAGGCGGGCGAGACGCTGGCGGTCGTGGAGGCTATGAAGATGCAGAATATTCTGCGCGCGGAAAGCGATGGCGTCGTTGCGGCTATCAAGGTGCAGGCCGGCGACAGCCTGGCGGTCGATCAGATAATCCTGGAGTTTGAATAGCGGCGGGCGGTCTGCTGATTGACGGATCAGCGAACCCCCAGCCGGCGGATTGAATCGGGTGTGTAGCGGTCTTCCTTTAGTTCATCGGCAAAAAAGTTGATCGGTGGTTCCTGATTTGTGAACCCCCCAACCAGATAACGTCCCGCATTGAGATCGTAAGAAACGCCACCAACCCCGGCGCAAACCGGAACTTCATAATAAGTGGACGCAAACATTTCCTGAACCCGCCATAGTTGCCCACGCGCATCATATTGGCTGGTATTGATTACGTCCCATGCGTCAGTTTCTATCCAGAATTTCCGCTTGGGGTAAAGATGGCGGACACTCGCGCGCAGATTGGCCTCAATCACTTCCGTGCGCTGAAGCTCATACCGCGGCAAGTCCTGATTGATATGCCCACCTGCAGTAAAGATATCTTTGTACTGAAGGTCGCTTTGTTCCATGCGGTAGTTGTTTGCAGGAACATAGGCCTCCTGACGGCCAATATATGTCCAGTCATAGCGGTCGGTCGCGCCATTAAACCCGCCGAAACTGTCAACGGTTTGCAGCCCGTCCGAATTGGTGCCGGGATTATCATAGGCAATATCGGGGGCGCGACGGACACGGCGGGTGCCAGGGCTGTAGACCCACGCCTTGCGGGAGCCTTCGGACTGGTTGATGGTTTCATGCACCATAACCACATTACCGGCGGCCCGCGCGGGCGCGATGGTATTAGCTATATATCTCAAGCTGATGTTGCCGAGTTCTGAGACGTCGGTTTTAGTCGGATCCGAATAGCTTTGCAGGACCTCATCTTGTACGACATAGGGCGAAAATTCGCCGCCTCGGGTCGGAACCGCCGCCACAAACTGCCGCGTTACCTTGAAATTCCGAAATTTGAGTTTGTGGTTCCACATGATTTTCTGCGCGGTGCTGGGGATCGGAAACGCGGTGCCGCGTATTGCGCCCGTCAGCCCCGCGCCATCGGGTGTCTCGTCGCTGGTCAACGCGTTCTGTTTTATCATGGCATAGACTGCGGCAGGCTGCGCACAAGAGCGCCTTCCGGGAAAAATATTCATTTTGTATGTATCGGGATAATTGGCGAACATCGCCCGGGTTGTTTCAGTCAGATTTTTTTCGTACTGACCTGCATTGGCTGCGGTGATGGTGAACAGGATTTTGTCGTCGGCATAAGGATCGGGGTGTCGGTCGCCAATTTTGTACGTGACATTCGCCGGGGGTATTTGCAGTCCACCGGTCCATTCCGGAATTGTGCCGTCTTTATTGCCGGACTTCTGAGACCCCATCGGGGTCAGGTCCGTGCCGAGGCGTTCGGCAACTTCTGCGGGCACGCCGGCGAGTACAGAGGACGACAGCGCCACGACACCTATGATTGTTGCGCAAAACCGGATTACGCTGTTTTCAAACCGAGACGGCAGAACAGGTGTTTGTATGCGCATGAAATATCTCCAGCGGGTGACGACACATACGAGAATGGTATGCGGTTGCACAGGTTGGCGCAAAAACAAATTTCAGTGATGAGAAGGACAGGTTGCCCAGACGCCTATTCAGATTCCGGCTGGGCAGCCGATTTTATCAGATTTCCCGGTACGGGACGCAGGATGAACGCGGGCACATGGTCACCCATGCCTACAACACGCTGATTACCTCGACGATCATCGTCTGCGTGTAGCGGACGTGAAACATGGCGATCATTGATAGGCTGCTCAACCGGTTTATCCGCCGGCGCGACCGCGGCGGGTTCAGGCAGCTTCTCGGTTTTTGCACGTCTCGCCGCTGGTCTGCGGCGCTTTGGCGCTTCCTCGGATTTTTGGTCTACCTGAGGTTGTTCATCTTGCTCAGCCGCGGTGGTCTGCGGTGTGCTCTCGGTCCTCGGTATTGCAATACCCGTCATGCGTTCAATGGCGTCGACATACTTCGCTTCGGCAGGGGAGGCGAACATAAACGCAAAACCTTCACGGCCCGCGCGCCCGGTGCGCCCGATGCGGTGAATATAGTCTTCAGAGTGGATTGGAACGTCAAAGTTGAAGACGTGGCTGACCTTGGGAATATCCAGGCCACGTGCGGCGACATCGCTGGCCACCAGCAACTGAATTTCATCGGTCTTGAATTGCTCCAGCACCTGTAGCCGGTGTCGCTGCTCCATGTCGCCATGCAGTGCACCGACACTGAAGCCATGTTCTTTCAGGCTGCGAAACAACATATCCACGTCGCGTTTGCGATTGCAGAAAATTATGGCGTTGGCTACCGGCTCCGAACGCAGCAATGACCGCAGTGCCTTGCGTTTTCCGCGCGCGTCCACCATTACCAGAGACTGTTTTACGGTCTTGGCGGCGGACGTGGGCGACGCCACTTCGATGCGCTTGGGATCGTTCAGAAAGGCTTTCGTCAGGCGCTGGATTTCGCCTGGCATGGTGGCCGAAAAAAATAGGGTTTGGCGGGTGGGGGGCAGCAGGCTGCAAATTTTTTCGATATCCGGGATGAAGCCCATATCGAGCATGCGGTCGGCTTC
>JAUSQH010000620.1 GCA_030652895.1 Alphaproteobacteria bacterium | reverse complement strand
AGGCTTGAACGTGTTATCAAAGTGCTGTCGGGGCTGGACGGCTGGTCACAGTGGCAGTTTTTCACAACCCCGAAAAACTCTCTGGGAAATATCACGCCCTTGCAGGCATTGAAAAGAAAAGGAATGTTTAAGGCGGTGGTTCGGGCCGCTGCTGGTTTCGCCGAACGTTAGGAAAATGTGGGCGGAGCCCGAGTCAAACAGGACCCAAAAGTAAGCGGGATGGGTCCTTAGTGGGTATCTTCAACGAGCAACAGGGCGTTTAACAGGTTGAGCTCATTTGACGCCATGAAGTACCTGTCATCAAAAACCACATCGAACTTCAATGGGTTCGTTTGGCCAACCCCCGCAACCCACGGCATCCCATCGTAACGAGGTATCGCAGGCATTACCGCGTTGCTGGCGGATAGTGCACGTCCTAGCGCCTCTCGCCACATCTCGGGTTGGCTGAGCGGCTTCGCACTCCCACTCGACCATGACACCTACTCTGGTCAGCCGGTAAGTCCAGGAAACAACCTTCTATTGTGCCTGCGTAAAGGCTGACTTGTGGCTGGCGCATAGCGCATCTTTACTGAATCCTCGTTTATTTTGACTGCCAGTAACTTTATTACAGTCGGTGGTCGAATTTGTGATATAAAGTGACCCGGGGGGATGTTCCATCCCTGTGCTCTTTAAGAAATCGGTTTCGTTCTGCCACAAGCAGTGGCGTGGTAAGTCTGCTTCGCGGGTAACTGCGGGGTCCCCTCTGGGGTTCACAGTGGTCGACACCGGTAAACGGCCTCGGCGTCGCGCGTCGTTCTGCGCGCGTGGCTCTTGGCGCTGGTCCCATTGTCACTAGCAGTAAGCGTTTAGGAAGCTGTGTTGGAAAGTGGTTTGCGGTATCAGTCTCTCTCCGTTCGGCCGCTGCTTGTGGAAGCTGGGCATGTGCCCGGAATCGGAGAAACCCGAATGAAACCTGATGACTTAAAGCTCTGTATCGAGGCGCTTAAAGCGCTTCGCCAAGAGATGCACGAAGAGACTGATGCCAGCGTTATTTGCAAGCTTGAAGGAGTCATCTTCCAATTGGAAGAATGCCTGAAAGCTGGCGGGCATTGCGTTACCGTTCCGGCGGAAACGCGGTACAACACCCTGGAGATTTTGGGTGATGTACTCCGGGTGGTTACCAACCTCTCGGAACTCGTTCGTCTATGGTTAAACGTGCAATGACGCAGCAAACCGCCTTATCCAAAGGTTGTAAAAATGAACTTAGGTCGTGCTATCACGCTCTGCCGCAAACAACGAAGGCTCACCCAAGCCGAGCTCGCAAAGAGGGCCGGTGTATCTGTTTCCTATCTTTCTCTGCTTGAACGCAACGAGCGAAAAGACCCTGCACTGTCCACCGTTCAGAAGCTCGCCGAGGCCCTCAAGGTGCCTACAGGAATACTTTTCTTCCTGGCTGCTGATGATGCAGAACTTGCGGGACTTTCAGAAGAGCTGAAAGAAAAGCTGTCCTTCGCGGCGTTGACCATGCTCAATGAACCAGTCGAACCGACCCTTATATAAACGAGGGCCTGTTCGGACGCTGGGGAAGCTCGCCAGTGCGCTCGATGTGACCGAGCTTCAGCTTCAGAAGCTTGTCGCAAATGCCGATGCAATGTACTCGTATTGCCCCCAGGTTAAGAAGGACGGCGCAGTTCGCGATACATGGGATGCGCACCCTCAGCTTAAACAGCTTCATGAACTATTGAACCGCCGCTTTCTCAGGCAGGTCGAGTATCCCTTCTATTTGCAGGGAGGAATACGAGACCGTGTCGTCCCGCGCGACTATGTTAGGCACGTCGGTTTTCATGCAGGCGCGGCCTGTGCCATTGCTTTAGACATCGCAGACTTTTTTCCGTCTATTCCTGAAGCCAAAATTTATGATGTGTGGCGCAACTTCTTTTGTTTCTCACACGAAGTGGCGGAGGCCCTGACAAAACTAACAACAAAGGACGGGAAACTTCCGCAAGGCGCGAAGACGAGCAGCTACTTGGCAAACCTGGTGTTCTGGCGAAATGAACATGAGCTCGTCAGGCGCCTCGATTCTCTAGGCTGGCGATATTCCAGACTCACCGATGATGTGACCGTTTCCAAGCTCACCCATCCCGGTCCGCAGGAGGAGACTAGGATTTGCGCATCAGTAATCGGCTTTTCTCAACAGCATGGGTTCGTTATAAAACGGCCAAAGCTGAAGGTGCATAGGCAGAACCGACGAATGAACTTGAATGGTCTCGGTGCAAATGTGCGTCCCACTTTACCGAAGGACGAGCGGAATCGAATACGTGCGCAGGTCAGGGAACTAAGGGCGCACTTCGGCGAACAAGAGTCTCCGGATAAAACCCTCGTGCGCCGTGTTCTCGGGAAGCTGGCAAAGCTCGCACGCTTCCATAAAAACGAGGCTTCATCACTGAAGGCGGGACTGCCAGAGGGTTTGCATCAACTCGCAGCCACCGAGGCACAGCAGAAGACAGGCGCCAAGAAAGCTAAATGACAAACCCCTAAGCACCCTCACAGACGGTCGGTCATGGGGGGAATTACCGGCGTAGATTCGCTTAGGGCGTGGCTCCGCTCTGGTAGATGCTGTTGCCGGCGCCGAAGTAGCTGTCGTACACGTGGGCGTAGGCGAGGCTGGTCTTTTCCTTCCTCAGCTCCGGCGTGTAGGCGGGGGGGAGGGTGCGGATGGTGTCGCGGATGGACTTCTGGACCTTGGCTCGGGCCTCCATCTTCTCGCGCCAGTCGAGTACCAGCTTTTCGCGCTTCAGCATCTTCAGCAGCTCCTGGGAGGCCTTTTTCACCTGCATCGCTTCGGCCTTGGTGAGCTTGGGCTCGGGGCGGGTGAGGATGTCGAACAGGGCGAGTTCCTCCTCGTCGTCCAGGCCTTCGCGCATGGCCCGCTTCTCTTCGTCCTTCAGGCCCTTGGCGAAGTCCATCAGTTCGTCGAAGAAGGCCATGAGGTTCTTGCTGCCGCTGTTGTACTCGTCAATCAGCTCCTGGAACTTCTCCAGGAAGTCCACGCGGGACTTGTTGAGGCGCACCATGCGGGTGAGTTTGGCGTTGACCAGGCCCTTGAGCTTCTCGACTTCGGCCCGCTGTTGGCCTTCCTCGAACTGCTGGCGCAGCTTGTCGAAGTCTATCTGGCCCAGGTCCACGATGGGCTCGGCTTTCGGTGTCGGGCCGATGCGGTAACTCTCGGTGGCGATGGCGTCGTTGAGCAGGTCTTCCACGTCGCCCAGCACCTGCGAGATGTCGGGCGGCGGCGTGAGCGAGCGAATCTTGGCCGCAAGAAAAGCCACCAGCACCGCCTCGGGGGCATGTTCGTTGGCAGCGGCATCCGGCAGGATGGCCTTGAACAGTCGCGCCACTTGGCCTGCCATGGCTAGGTAATCCTTCTTCACCGCCTCGTGGGTGATGAGGGCCTCCACTGCCTGGTCAATCAGGCCGATGCGTTGCAGGCCATCCGCCGCGATGATGGGGGCAAGCTGCACGCCCTGACCCTCGCAGAAGGTTTTGGCGGCCTCCAGTTGGCCTATCAGGGCCTCCACCAGCGCGGCCTTGTCCTGAATGGGCAGCGTGGCGCCGTCGCCCGTGGGCTTGGCATAGATGGCGAGCGCCTTTTGCAGGCTGCGGAAAATGCCCACGTAATCCACGATGAGGCCCGCCGTCTTGCCTGCTGCCACGCGGTTGGCACGGGCGATGGTCTGCATCAGGGTGTGGCCCTTCATGGGCTTGTCCAGATACAGCGTGGAGCAGGTGGGCACGTCGAAACCGGTAATCCACATGGCGCACACGAACACCAGCCGCAAGGGGTCGTCGGGGTCCTTGAACTTCACGTCCAGGTGTTCGCCCACCATGCGCTTGCGGTGCGGGGTGATGTCGAGGCCCTTCTTCTTCAGGTCCGCCACTTCGTTCTGTGACTGTGAGACCACCACGGCCATGTCCGTGCTCTCCATCAGCGTTATCTTGTCGGCCAGCGTCTCCCGCGCCTCGCCCTGGGCCTTGGCGAGCTGCTGCTTCAGCCGCTTCAGCTCCGCCTGCCAGTGGGCCTGCACCTTGTCGTACATGCGCACCGCCGTGGCCTTGTCGATGGACACCATCATCGCCTTGCCCCGGTACCCCCGGTTCACGAAGTGCTGCACCAGGTCCTGGGCGATGGTCTCCAGGCGCTCCTCGCGGGTGATGAGGTGGTACTCACGGGCGAACTGGCGGGCCACCAGCGCTTCCTGCGCCTCGTCCAGCTCCGCGTCCTCCAGCAGGCGCTCCATGTCCTCGTTGAGGTCCTGGTTGGTGAGTTGCAGCTCGGGGATGCGGTTCTCGTAGTAGAGCGGCACGGTGGCGCCGTCTTCAATCGAGCGGGCGAAGTCGTACACCGACACATACTCGCCGAACACTTCCCGCGTCAGCTCCTCCTGGCCGGCGATGAGCGGCGTGCCGGTAAAGCCGAGGAAGGCTGCCCGGGGCAGGGCGTTGCGCATGTTGAGGGCGAAGATGTCGTACTGGCTGCGGTGGGCCTCGTCGGTGATGACGATGATGTCCTCGCGCTCCGACAGCATGGGGTAGCGTTCGCCCTGGCGGGTGTGGAATTTCTGGATGAGGGTGAACACGTAGCGGTGGTTGGCCTGGAGTAGGTCCTTCAGGTGCTCGCCGCTCTTCGCCTGCACCTCCGCCCCGGTGATGGCCCCGGTGGTGGCGAAGGTCTTGTATATCTGCTCGTCCAGTTCGTTGCGGTCGGTGACGATGACGAAGCTCCAGTTACCCGGCAGCTTGCGCAGCACCTTCTGGGTGAAGAAGACCATGGAGAGGCTCTTGCCGCTGCCCTGGGTGTGCCAGAACACGCCCAGCCGCCCCAGCGCCTCGCGTATCGAGGGCACCTTCGCCAGCGCCTTGTTCACCCCCAGGTATTGGTGGTTCTT
>JAUSQH010000619.1 GCA_030652895.1 Alphaproteobacteria bacterium | reverse complement strand
TCGACACCAACAAGGAAGCGCTGGCGGTTCTGGAAGCCGCCAAGCTTGGCATTCCGGTAATTGCGGTGCTGGATAGCAATAGTGACCCCGATGGCATTTCGTGCCCCATTCCGGGCAATGACGACGCCTCGCGGGCGATTGATCTGTATTGCGATCTGATTGCGCGCGCCTGCCTCGATGGTCTGTCACAAGGCAGCGCGGGCATGGAAGGCGACATGGTTGAGCCGCCGGCCGAGTTGCTGGATGCGGGTCCGAAGGTGCTTGAAGATGTCGGCACGGTGGCGGACGCTACGCCTAGCTAATTTTGAGGAACTGCAATGGCTGAAATAACTACTGCGCTGATTAAGGATCTGCGTGAAACCACTGGCGCCGGCATGATGGACTGCAAGAAAGCCCTGCAGGAAAATGCCGGCGATATGGAGGCGGCTGTCGATTGGCTGCGCGCCAAAGGTCTGGCGACAGCCGCCAAGAAAGCGGGACGCGTCGCAGCGGAAGGGCTGATCGGCCTGGCAAGCGGTGAAAAGTCAGCTGCGCTTATCGAGCTGAATTCCGAAACCGATTTTGCTGCGCGATCAGAAAAGTTTCAGGCCATCGTTTCTGCGGTCGCCGAGCTGGCGCTACCAGCAAAGGGTGATCTTGCGGCGCTATTGGCGTTGCCGTTTCCTGGAAGCGAGCGCGACGTTGCGGGATATGTTTCCGAAATGGTCGGCACGATTGGCGAGAATATGAGTGTGCGGCGTACGGCCTTCCTGTCCGTTGGACAGGGGGTTGTGGCAGGGTACATCCATAATCAGGTGGCGCCGGGCCTTGGCAAAATGGGCGTTATTGTCGCGCTGGAATCTTCCGGCGATGCGGGCAAACTGAATGATCTGGGCCGTCATGTCGCGATGCACATTGCCGCGGCGGCGCCCCTGGCGCTGGCCCCGGAATCGCTTGATCCCGAAGTGGTGGAGCGTGAACGCGCGGTGCTGATCGAGCAGGCCCGCGAATCAGGCAAACCCGACAATATCATCGAAAAGATGATCGAAGGCCGGATCCGTAAATTCTACGAAGAGGTTGTTTTGCTTTCCCAGGCCTGGGTGATGGACCCGGATATAACCGTGCAAAAAGCCATTGACGCGGCCGCCAAGGATATTGGCGCGCCGGTAAAAGTGACAGGTTTCGTGCGCTTTTTACTGGGCGACGGCATTGCCAAGGAAGAAAGCGACTTCGCCGCCGAGGTTGCCGCTGCGGCTGGCAATTAAGCGATTGTGGGAAAGCGCTGCTTTACCTAATGGGTAAGGGGTTTATGATAGAAGCGGTGGAAGGTTATATGCCTTCCACCAAAATCGCCCTTTGAGTTGCAGTGTAAACCCATGCCCTCTGACAAACCATCCAAGCCTTCAACCCAAGCCCTGCGTTGGCGACGGGTGCTGTTGAAAGTTTCCGGCGAAGCGCTGATGGGGGATCGCGCCTTCGGGCATGATAGCGTGGCCATCGACCGTGTCGCCCAGGAAGTACGCAACGTTATTGCGCTGGGGGCCGAAGTCGCCCTGGTCGTTGGGGGCGGAAATATTTTCCGCGGCATGTCGGATGCCGCCAGCGGGATGGACCGCACCACCGCTGATCATATGGGCATGCTGGCGACCGTGATCAATGCGCTTGCCTTGCAGGACGGTCTGGAGCGTAACGGTGTAGAGGCGCGGGCAATGTCCGCAATTCCGATGCAGTCCGTGTGCGAACCTTTTTCCCGGCGCGATGCGATGCGGCACTTACAGGCCGGGCGCGTGGTGGTGTTTGCGGCGGGAACCGGCAATCCGTACTTTACGACCGATACTGCGGCGGCCCTGCGGGCCGCGGAAATGAATTGTGACGTGTTGCTGAAAGGCACCCAGGTGGATGGGGTTTATTCCGCCGATCCCAAAAAAGACGCCAACGCTGTTCGCTATGACCGCTTAAGTTTTACCGACGTGCTGGCGCGGGATTTGCGCGTCATGGACGCCACCGCGGTCAGTCTGTGCAGGGAAAACAATATTCCGATCCTGGTATACAGTAATCAGGACACGGGAATGCTTGCCACGGTTCTGTCGGGCGGTGGTACTTATACTCTGATTGACAGGTGAGATTATGGCTGAGGCGGAAGAGTTTGATATTGACGATCTGCAACGCCGCATGGACGGGGCGTTCAACGCTTTCAAGACGGAACTGGCGGGCCTGCGCACCGGGCGGGCCAGCGCGGGTTTGCTGGATCCGATCGTAGTCGAAGTCTATGGGGGATCAAAAATGCCGATCAACCAGCTGGCGACCGTAAGTGTACCCGACGCGCGTATGATCAGCATTCAGGTATGGGACAAAAGCACGGTTGCCGCCGTGGACAAGGCGATTCAGAAATCCGGTCTTGGGCTTAATCCGCAGGTCGACGGTACCTTGATCCGGATTCCGATTCCGGCCCTGAATGCGGAGCGTCGTACGGAGTTGTCCAAGGTGGCGGGCAAATATGCCGAGGAGGCGCGCATCGCCGCGCGCCATGTGCGCCGCCATGGCTTGGATGATCTCAAGCGTATGGAAAAAGATGGTCATATTGGTGAAGATGACCATAAAATATGGGCCGATGAAGTTCAGGAAATGACAGACGCAGTAATCAAGCAGATCGATCAGGCGCTGGCTGTCAAGGAACAAGAGATTATGCAGGTTTGACCCAAGGGCTCGGCCATACAGTGGATGCGGCGGCGGCAGTCTTGCCGCAGCATATTGCCATTATTATGGATGGTAATGGGCGTTGGGCGAAGAGCCGCTATTTACCGCGCGCGTTAGGCCATCGTGAAGGGGCCGAGGCGGTGCGCCGTACTGTTACCGCCTGCGGGGAGTTGGGCGTACCCTATCTCACCCTGTTCGCTTTCTCCTCGGAAAACTGGAAGCGTCCCGCCGACGAGGTTGATGATTTGATGTGGCTGCTGCGCAGCTATTTGCAGCGTGAGGTGAACGAGCTGAACCGGCAGCGTGTGCGTATCGGGTTTATCGGCGAACGCTCTGCGCTTGCGCCCGATCTGGTTTCCCTGATCGAAAATGCGGAAATGCAGACCCGGCAAAATGACCGGTTGATTTTTACCATTGCAGTAAATTACGGGGGACAGCATGACATTGTCGCGGCAGCGCAACGTCTGGCGCGAGAGGTGGCGGCTGGCCATATGCAACCGGACCAGATTACTCCCGAGTCCTTCGCTGCACATTTAATGACGACGGGCCTGCCGGATCCCGATTTAATCATCCGGACCAGCGGCGAGCAAAGGCTGAGCAATTTCATGCTCTGGCAGGCGGCCTATTCAGAATTGATTTTTCTCGATACGTTGTGGCCGGATTTTTCCAGGCAGTCGCTAGAACAGGCCATTGAGCTTTTCAACCGGCGCGAGCGCCGCTTTGGCGCGACCGGCGAAAGCTGATAGTACGGTGGAAGTCAAACGGCCAGGTTTTCCCAGCGATCTCAAAATACGCGCTCTGTCGGCGCTGGTTTTGGCCCCTATCGTTCTTGGGGCGGTGTGGCTCGGTGATCTGCCATTCCTGTTGATGATAGCAGTAGCGATTATCTTGATGGCTTGTGAGTGGGCCCGGCTGACCTGCGCGCCGAACTGGTATATTGAAGGGTGTATTCTGGCTGTTTCGGGCCTCACCGCGGCGCAGTTGATGGTTCGGTCCGGCGAAACAAGCGGCGTTTTGCAAATTAGTCTTGTTTGCGTGACTATCCTTGCGGGGATGAGCCTGATAGGATTTATGGGCTGGGTTCGCGGCGAGCAACTGCGTTGGCGCCTGTTGGGGGTTCCCTATATTTCACTTGGCCCGGCGAGCTTGGTCTGGTTGCGTGAGCAAGAGAATGTTGGTCTTACTTTAATCCTTTGGCTGCTATTGGTTATTTGGGCGATGGATATTGGCGCGTATTTTGCCGGGCGCGCGATTGGCGGGCCAAAGCTGGCGCCGCGCGTGAGTCCGAACAAGACCTGGGCGGGCCTGATAGGCGGGATGACTAGCGCTGCCATAGTCGGCGGCGCAGTGGCAAGTGTGAGTGGTTTTCGGCCGGTCCTGCTGCTGGCGGTGGTGAGTGCGCTCCTGGGCGCCTGGTCGCAGGCAGGGGACATAGCCGAATCATATGTAAAACGGCATTTTGGCGTCAAGGATATGAGCAATTTAATCCCAGGCCATGGTGGTATTCTGGATCGTCTTGATGGGTTGCTTTTTGCGGCGCCCGCAATGGTTCCCATTGTTATAGGATTGGGTTCAATATGAGCCAAACGGCCCCATACCCCGTTCCCTCGCCCAAAAGAGTAACGATTTTGGGCGCTACGGGTTCGGTTGGGCTTAACACTGTTGATTTGATCGCCCGCGCGCCCGGGCGCTATATGGTTGAGGCGCTCACTGCCAACAGCAATGTAGAGGAACTGATCAGGGCGGCTCTGAGGGTTAAGCCGCGCCTTGCAGTTATTGGCGATGCCGGTAAATATCAGGCGCTGCGCGATGGGCTGTTGGGAACAGGAATTGAGGTCGCGGCAGGCCAACAGGCCATCACAGACGCCGCCACACGTCCTGCAGACTGGATTATGGCTGCAATTGTCGGCGCTGCGGGACTTGCCCCGACACTGGCGGCAGTTGCGCAAGGCACGACGGTTGCCATCGCCAACAAAGAGTGTCTGGTCTGCGCGGGCGACCATATGATGGAGTTGGTGCGGCGCCGGGGTACGACCTTGCTGCCTGTCGATTCTGAACATAACGCAATATTTCAGGTGTTTGATAGCAAGCGCCCGGAAGGGATTGAGAAAATCACCCTGACCGCGTCGGGCGGCCCGTTTCGCACGGCGACGATGGCCCATATGCAAGCGGCGACCCCGGCTCAGGCCATAGCGCATCCCAACTGGCAGATGGGCGCAAAAATTTCTGTCGACTGCGCAACCTACATGAATAAAGGGCTGGAGATGATTGAAGCATATCATCTTTTTCCAGTCGACAAAGATCAGATAGAGGTCGTCATTCATCCGCAATCGGTGATTCACAGTATGGTTTCCTACGTGGATGGATCGGTGTTGGCGCAAATGGCGTCGCCGGACATGCGCACTCCGATAGCGTATGCGCTGGGCTGGCCGGATCGCATTCATGCGCCTGTGCCGCGCCTGGATCTGGTGCAAATAGCTCAATTAACTTTTGAAGCGCCTGATTTTAGCCGTTTTCCTGCACTAGCGTTGGCGAAGCAGGCTTTGGCGTTGGGGGGCGGCGCGCCAACAGTTCTCAGCGCTGCAAACGAAATAGCGGTTGCTGCGTTTTTAGGTGGTAAGATCGGGTTTCTGGATATCGCCCGGATAGTTGAGCAAACTCTGGAAGCAGGGGACAATGGGGCGCTGGGGCAATGGTCGCGTCTGCATAGCCTGGAAGACATTCTGGGCGCGGATGCGGCAGGGCGGGCGTATGCAAGTGAGCTAATTGAGCAGCGTTAGCGTGATAAGGAGAGAACGGTGATTTCCGGTGATATTCTGATCTATATCGGCGCATTTTTGTTGGTCCTGACGGTGGTCGTTTTCTTTCACGAGCTTGGCCATTTTCTGGTTGCCCGATATTGCGGGGTGCGGGTGGAAACCTTCGCCATCGGTTTTGGCCGGGAGTTGTTTGGCTGGAATGATTCCCGTGGCACCAGGTGGAAGGTTGGCTGGCTGCCGCTTGGCGGATACGTTAAATTTTGGGGAGATGAGTCCGCGGCCAGCACCGCTGACAGAGAACAGTTACAGCAAATGAGTGCGGCTGATAAACGGGTCAGTTTTCATCACAAACCCGTAGGTAGCCGGATGGCGGTCGTCGCGGCGGGCCCGATAGCCAATTTTATTCTCGGTATTCTTATATTCGCAACCTTGTTCATGACAATGGGCCGTACGACCATTCTCGCCAGGGTGGATCAGGTGCAGCCCGGTAGTGCGGCTGAACAGGCCGGTTTTCAGCCAGGCGACGTGGTTCTGGCCATTGACGGCGAATATATCGAGAGCTTCTCGGACTTACAGCGCCGGGTCATGCTTAGCGCGGGCGACACTCTGGATGTTCTGGTTGAGCGCGAGGATCAGCAGCTAAATCTGATGGTAGTCCCGCGTGTGGATGAATTTACCGACGCGTTCGGCAATGTGCAGCGCAGGGGCCTTATCGGCCTGGTCAGGGCGAACAATCCTGAAGATCAGATTGTGGAGTATGCCGGGCCTGTGCGGGCTCTCGCACTTGGCGTGCAGGAAACGTATTTCATTATCGATCAGACATTTGTCTATCTTGGCCGCATGATAATGGGCAAGGAAAGCACGGAACAGCTTGGCGGGCCGTTAAGGATTGCGCAAATGTCCGGGCAGGTGGCGCAAGTCAGTATTCCTGCGCTGATACATTTGATGGCTGTTCTATCCATTAGTATTGGGCTATTGAACCTGTTCCCGGTGCCGATGCTGGACGGCGGGCATCTGGTGTTCTATGCAATAGAAGCCGTCTGGCGGCGACCGGTAAATCCGCGGGTGCTCGATTTCAGCTATCGAATCGGCTTCGCGGCTATTACCACTCTAATTCTGTTTGTAACATGGAATGATCTGGTCAATCTGCGTGTTGTGGATTTTCTGGCAGGCCTTTTTTCCTGAGTAATTTTCCGGCAAATGATGCTTTTACGATTTACAGAATATGGGCCCGATCAGCCATCATCTGTTTGGCGCCGCTGGGCCGCTATCTTGTTGCTTGCCATTGCAGGGGGTTTCTCCGCCATGGGAACAGCAGATGCGCAAACCATCAGTGCGATAGAGGTTACGGGCAATCAGCGTATAGAAGCCGATACGGTTCGTTCTTATATGGTGTTGAAACCCGGTAGCGAACTCGACGCCGCAAAGACCGACCAATCATTAAAGACCTTGTTCTCGACGGGACTTTTTGCCGACGTCACTATTCGGCGTGAAGGTGACAGGCTCGTCGTCAATGTGGTGGAAAATCCGATCATCAACCAGGTTTCGTTCGAAGGTAATTCAGCGATCAAGGATGAGGCGCTGGACGGTGAAGTGCGCCTGAAGCCGCGTATCGTTTATACCCGCGCCCGGGTTCAGGATGATTTGAAGCGCATCATAGAGGTTTATCGCCGCTCCGGCCGTTTTGCGGCGACGGTCGAGCCGAAAGTCATTCAGCTTCCTCAAAACCGGGTCGATCTCGTGTTTGAGATCAAGGAAGGGTCGGTAACCGGTATCCGCCAAATCTATTTTATCGGTAACCGGCGTTTTTCCGATAGCCGGTTACGCAGCGAAGTATCCACGCAAGTATCGCGCTGGTGGAATATTCTCGCATCACGCGACAATTATGATCCGGACCGCCTGGTGTTTGACCGCGAGCAATTGCGCCGCTTCTATCTTAGCCGCGGTTACGCCGACTTTCGCGTTGTTTCAGCGGTCGCTGAACTGACCCGCGACCGGGAAGAGTTTTTCATCACCTTTGTGGTCGATGAAGGACCGCAATACGAATTCGGCACTGTCGACATAAAGACCGAGCTTGAAAAAATTGATCCCGAACTGCTGCGTGACAAGATCAAGTCCCGTTCGGGAGAGATGTATAACGCCAAGATGATTGACGACACGGTAGAGGACCTGACCTATGCCGCCGGCGAATACGGGTATGCCTTCGTCGACATCCGACCGAAGATCAACAGGCAAAAAGATGAACGTAAGATCGATATTATTTATCAGATTAATGAAGGCCCGCGTGTCTATGTCGAGAAGATAAATATTGAAGGCAATGTGCGCACCCTTGACCGGGTTATTCGCCGTGAGTTTCGGATTGTGGAGGGGGACGCCTTCAATACCGCCAAACTTAACCGCTCGCGATCGCGTATCCGCGGCCTGAATTTCTTCGCCGATGTGGAAATCACGCAGACGCCGGGAGAAACTCCTGACCGGACGATTATCAATGTTGAGGTAAAGGAAAAGTCCACCGGGCAATTAAGTTTCGGCGTTGGCTTTTCGTCGACCGAAAGCGTTATCGCCGATGTCAGCATTGCGGAGCGTAACTTACTCGGTAAAGGGCAGTTTCTGCGCGCATCGGCACAGGCAAGTTCGCTCACACAGCAATTGGAGCTTAGTTTCTCGGAACCCTATTTCCTGAACAGGCAGTTGGCCGCCGGCTTCGATCTTTTCCGGGTCCGCAATGACTTTACGGATTTTGCCTCGTTCGACACCGAGCAAACCGGCTTTACCTTGTCCATTGGTGCGCCTCTATCGGAATATGCCGGGGCGCGACTACGCTACAGCTTGAGGCAGGACAAGATCGGTGGCGCGCCGAGTAATGCCTCGCCATTTATTCTGGCTGCGCTGGGCAGCGATGTGACATCATTGATCGGTTATCGTTACACCTACCAGGATGTAGATGATCAGCTAGATCCGCATCGCGGGTTCACCTTTACCTTCCTGCAGGATTTTGCAGGTGTTGGTGGTGACGTGACATATGTGCGTACGGAAGGCGAAGCCCAGTATTTCTATCCACTGGGAGAAGAGGTCGTTGGCAACCTGGCCATCCGGTCAGGCTATATCGACGGCCTGAACCAACTGGTCCGGCTCAATGACCGTTTCTTTAAGGGCGGGCGCAGCTTCCGGGGCTTTGAGACGGCCGGTCTCGGTCCCAGGGATCAATTCACCGATGATGCGCTTGGTGGGCGGCTCTATTATATTGGCACGGCGCAAGTGACCTTTCCGCTGGGCCTGCCCGAAGAGTTTGGCATTCTCGGCAATCTGTTTACCGATGCGGGCGCGGTTGCGACGCCGGTTGACAAGGGATTTGGCGTTTTGAACAGTAACAGTCCGCGTGTGACCGTTGGTGTCGGCGTAGCCTGGGATTCGCCTTTTGGACCTATTCGATTGGATCTGGCCAAGCCGATTGTGAAAGAAGATTTCGACCAGACGGAAAGTTTCAGGTTTGACGTTGGTACACGGTTCTAGTTTTAAGTTTTACCCCCCCAAAGGATGGACGAAATGTTTTCTTTCTTAACGAGGACCACAGGTGCTTTGATTGCATTGTCTTTTGCGTTGGCGGCGCCGGTTGCTGTGGCGCAGAGTGTGCCGGCTAACATTCTTGTTGTCGATACAGTGCGGATCCAGGAGCAGTCTTTAGCCGCAAAGTCGATGCAAACGCAAATTCGCGACTTCGAAAAAAAGCTGCAGGCGCAGGCAAAAAGTGCGGAAGAAAAACTCAAAGCCGAAGAAGTTGGTCTTAAGCAGCAGCAGACACTTTTGGCGCCGGAACAGTTTGATATCAAGCGGCGGGAGTTTGAAACCAAGGTCGGAGACGAACAGCGTAAGTTGCAGGAGGCGCAACAGAATATGCAAGATGCGGTGCGCGCCGCCCAGACTAAACTTCTAAAGGCGCTGGAGCCGATTTTGAAGGAACTGATGACGGAACGCGGCGCGAATCTGATGGTTGATCGTCGAATGGTGCTGACGTCATCTGAGAGCCTTGACGTTACCGCGTCAGTAATTGAGCGGCTGAATAAAAAAGTGCCTTCGGTTAAGGTGGAAACCTCCAAGAAGTAGCGCTGGTTTATTGCGCGAACGGGGGTGGCGCTGGGCCATCCCGGGGAGGAGTGGGATACAGAGCGCGAATGGCGGATCCGCAATTCTTCAACAATCATGGTCCTTTCACCCTGTCGGAACTGGCGGCGACTGCGCAGGGTGAACTGTCGGAGGGCGCGGACGTCGCGATGGTGTTACGCGACGTTGCGCCCTTGTCACTCGCGGGGCCGGATCAGGTAAGCTTTCTCGACAATCGAAAATATATTGCTGAGTTCGAAAAATCGGGCGCGGGGGCGTGTATCGTCGCTCCCGGTATGGCCAAACATGCCCCCCCTGGAATGGCTTTGATCATTTGCGGATCCCCCTACAAGGCGTATGCGCTCGTGGCGCAAAAATTTTATCCACGGCCGCGGCACCCGGGGGCTATCTGTGCGGGGGCCTGCGTTGATCCGACCGCCAGGCTGGGCGACGATGTATACGTATCGCCCGGCGCTGTTATTGGCGCGGCGGCTGAAATTGGATCCGGCAGCTTTATCGGCGCCAATGCCGTTATCGGTGATCATGTAATGATCGGCGCAGGCGCATGGGTTGGTCCAATGACGTCGATTTGCTGTGCTTTGATCGGCGACAATGTAACTTTACACCCGGGGGTACGCATTGGGCAGGACGGCTTTGGCTTTGCGCCTGACCCGGGCGGGTTTGTCAAGGTGCCACAACTTGGCCGGGTGATTATCCAGGACAATTGCGATATTGGCGCCAATACGACGATCGATCGTGGTACGGGCGCGGACACAGTAATTGGCGAAGGCACCTGGATAGATAATCTGGTGCAGGTTGCGCACAATGTCCGCATTGGGCGGCGTTGTATTATCGCCGCGCAAACAGGCATTTCCGGCAGCACGGAAATTGGGGATTATGTGATGATCGGCGGCCAGGCTGGTATTACCGGTCATCTGAAAATTGGCGATGGGGCAATGATTGCGGCGCAGGCGGGGGTCATGCGTGATGTTGCAGCGCGCGAACGGGTTGTCGGTTCTCCCGCCATGCCAGCCAAACAGTATTTTCGGGAAGTGGCAAGTCTGGCGAAAATGGCCAAACCAAAAGGACAACCAGATGAGTGAGGAAAAAATACCATCGTCAACTCCGATTGCAGACGCGCTGGATGTAACCCGGGTGATGCAGTTGTTGCCACACCGTTATCCGATGCTGATGATTGACGGACTGCGCGATATTGTTCCCGGAATATCGGCGACCGGCGTCAAGAATGTGACCATGAACGAGCCTTTTTTTCAGGGCCATTTTCCATCGCATCCGGTTATGCCCGGTGTGCTGATCGTTGAAGCCATGGCGCAAACCTCCGGCGCGCTGATTATGCACAGCGCGGGTGATGTGGCCGACAGCAAGCTGGTTTATTTCATGACCATCGACAAATGCCGCTTTCGCAAACCAGTGGTGCCAGGTGATACGCTGCTGCTGCATGTCAGCCTGATTCATGGGCGCGGCGCGGTATCGAAGTTTCATGGCGAGGCCAGGGTAAACGGTCAACTCATGGCCGAAGCGGATTACAGCGCGATGATCGTGGACAAATGAACGTGGCAACAACCGAGATACACCCCTCTGCGGTCGTGCATAAAGGCGCGCAACTGGGCCGCGGCGTAGCGATTGGCCCTTATTGCGTGGTGGGCGAAAATGTTGTGCTGTGCGATGCGGTGACGCTGCATTCCCATGTCACTATTGCGGGTAGAACGACACTCGGTGCAGGGTGCACCGTGTTTCCTTTTGCATCGATCGGTCATCCGCCGCAGGATCAGAAATATGCGGGCGAGACCAGCGAACTGATCGTCGGCGCCAATAATGTGATTCGCGAACATGTGACCATGAACCCCGGCACCGCAGGCGGCGGCATGGTGACCCGGGTGGGAGACAATGGCCTGTTCATGGCCGGTGCACATGTGGCGCATGATTGCCAGGTCGGCAACCACGTGATTTTGGCAAATCACGCGACCCTGGCGGGGCATGTGACGCTGGGCGATTACGCCATTCTGGGGGGGCTGTCGGCGGTACAGCAATTCGCCCGCGTGGGGCGGCACGCCATGATTGGCGGCATGTCCGGCGTCGTGGACGACGTAATCCCCTATGGTTCGGTGGTGGGCAATCGTGCGCATCTGGGCGGGCTGAATATTGTCGGGCTTAAACGGCGCGGGTTTTCGCGCGATCAAATCCATGGGCTGCGTAATGCCTATCGCATGCTGTTTGCAGCCGAGGGCACCCTGCAGGAAAGATTGGAAGACGTCGCCGCGCAGTTCAAGGATCATGCGGAGGTGATGGAGATCGTGGATTTTATCCGCGCGGCAACCCGCAGTATCTGTACGCCAGCCGCCTAGCGGCCGGCCATTAACGCGATCAGAAAGAGGAACGCGCTGTGCCTGGCCTTCCGCTGAACAGGGTTCTGTCCGAATACGGCACGACGATCTTCACCACCATGTCGGCGCTGGCCGTAGCCCATCAGGCCATCAATCTGGGGCAGGGGTTCCCCGGCGAGGATGGACCCGAAGATATTCGCGCCGTGGCCGCCAAGGCCCTGATGGATGGCCCCAACCAGTACCCGCCCTCGCAGGGGCTGCCCGAACTGCGTCAGGCGGTGGCGGCGCACAATGCCCGGTTTTATGGTTTGCAGGTGGACTGGCAAAAACAGGTGCTGGTGACATCGGGCGCCACCGAGGCCCTGGCCGCCACGCTGTCGGCGCTGTTAAATCCGGGCGACGAGGTGGTGCTGTTCGAGCCGATGTTTGACGTCTATCTGCCCATCGTGCAGCTGGCGGGCGCGGTGGCGCGGCCGGTGCGGCTGCGGCCGCCCGCGTGGGAATTGCCGCGCGAGGCGCTGAGCAATGCCTGCACGCAAAACACCAAGATCATTTTGCTGAATTCTCCCATGAACCCGATCGGCAAGGTGTTCAGCCGCGATGAACTGCACTTCATTGCGGATCTGGCGATTGCGCATGACGCCTATGTCGTGTGCGACGAGGTGTATGAGCATCTCACCTTTGACGGCGCGCCGCATATTCCGATCATGACGCTGCCCGGCATGGCGCAGCGCAGTGTGCGCATCGGATCGGCCGGCAAGAGCTTTTCACTGACCGGCTGGAAGGTGGGATATATCACCGCGCCAGAGCGGCTGGCGGAAATAATCGCCAAGGCGCATCAGTTTCTGACCTTCACTACCGCGCCCAATCTGCAAAAGGCGGTGGCCTATGGCCTGGCCAAGGACGACGGCTATTTCAACAGCCTGGCGGCGGACATGCAGGCCAGCCGCGACCTGCTCGGCGATGGATTGCGCCATATCGGATTTGATGTTTTGCCCTGCCAGGGAACCTATTTTGTCATCGCCGGTTACAGCGCCTTCGCGCGGGATGGCGAAGACGACGTGGCCTTCTGCAAACGCATCACCACGGAGGCAGGCGTCGCCGCCATGCCCCTCAGCCCCTTCAGCATGGCGGCCATGCCCGGCGGGAGCGGGGAACTGCCGGCCGAAAAACTGATAAGGTTTTGTTTCTGCAAACAGGACGCCGTGCTGCAGGAGGCGCTGGACAGGTTGCAGCGCTATCTGGGGTAGGGATGTGCGCGCAAAGTGTCATGGCGATTGACAATAAAGAACAAATAGTGTACATTCATAGCCTGCGGAGGATTCTGGGGCAGGGGGCGGTTTTATGATGATCCGATTATTCGTTGCACTGCTGCTGTTCGCGGCCGTCCCGGTGATGGCGGCGGAGGATCAAGCGCCCGCCATGCCGCAGCTGGCGCAACAGCAGGTGCGCGATACCCTGCTTGAACAATTGCAGATGCAGGCACGCGAAGCACAAACCCGCGCCGATGAGGCCGAACGGCGCGAACGCGATGCGGAAATCCAACGGCTGGCGGATGAGGCAAGGCAAGCGCAGACGGGTTTAGGGCAGGCGGAACAACGCGCGCAGGACGCCGAACTAAGGCAAGCTGTTCTGCAGGCAAAAAGTGATTTGCAGGACAATGCTTATGCGCGTCTGGAGATATTGATCGGCGCTTCGGTCGGATTTTTCGGCATTTTGATAACACTCCTTGTAATTTTCTTTGCAGTACGCACAAAAGATGCCGCCGTCGCAGCAGCAAAGTCGGGGGTTGAGGGTATTCGGGATGAAGTCGAGAAGATTGCCGGCGACATGAGGGCGCGGGCTGAAGAAGGCGAGGCGCTCGTGGAGAAGACCAAAGGTCACGAAGCGGAGGCTAAAGCGGCGGCCAGTGAAATTACGCGGAATTTACGACTCGACAAAACACCGGAATCTGAAGCAGATAAAAAAACGGTTGCGGATGCGGCAAAGCTGGCGGCTGCAAAACCGCCACGCGATCGCAGCGCCGAAGAATATCACGCCATTATCATTGATCTGCGTACCCGGGAAAAATGGCCTGAAATGCTCACAGCCGCGCAACAGATGCGGCTTTTATATGAAGGAGATGATGACTTCGCCTTTGCACGCATCAATGAGGCCCATGCGTACGGACAACTGAACCGGCGCGAGGAAGCAATTGCCATCTACGACGATGTAATTGCGCGTTACGGGCACAGCGCCAGCACGGCGTGGCAGACATGGGTGGCCACCATTGCGAAAGTCAACAAAGGAGCAGGGCTTGTGGTTTTAGGTCGGCCAGTGGAAGCGATTGCTGTCTTAAATGATGTGATTGAGCGTTATGGGGCCAGCAATGTGCTAGCAATGCAGGATACAGTCGCGGCTGCTCTATTTAATAAAGCCGAAGCGCTTGTGAACTTACATCAGCCAGTGGAAGCCATTGCCGCCTTAGATGATGTAATTGCGCGTTATGGTATCTGTAACGCGCCGACCCTAGACGAACAGGTGGCCGGTGCCCTTTTTAAAAAGGGCGTTGTGCTTGGTGGATTGCTGCGGCTAATGGAGGCCATAGCCATCTATGATGATGTGATCGCGCGTTACGGGACCTGCGCTTCGCCAGTGTTGCAGGAAATCGTGGCCGATGCGCTTGTTAACAAAGGCGCAATGCTTGCACAATTGCAACGGCCAGAGGAGGCTATTGGCGCTCTTGATGATGTTATTGCGCGCAATGGTAGTAGTGATTCTTCAGCCTTTCAGGAAAAGATCGCCGATGCACTTATCAACAAGGGTCTAGCTCTCGGCGAACTGAATCGCCACGAGGAAGAGATTGCAGTTTTTGAGGATGTGATTGCACGCTACGGCAACGTGTCAGAGGTGGCGTTGCTTGAAAAAGTTGCCACTGCCCTTGTCTACAAGGGCGTCACGTTTAATAAATTGAGCCGCGGTGAGGAAGCAATTGCAGTCTATGATGATGTGGTTGCCCTTTATGGCGCAGCGACAGATGGGGAGTTACAGGAGCATGTGGCAAAGGCGCTTTTTAACAAGGGGGGGACACTCAGCCAATTAAACCGCCTTATGGATGCAATCGCGGTCTATGACGATGTGGTGGCCCGTTTTGGTGGCGCGCGGGAGGCGGCGCTGCGCGAACTTGTGGCCGATGCGCTCTACAACAAGGCCTGCGCTTACGCGCGAAAGGGTTCAGCGGCGGAGGCAATCACGGCGCTGCAAGCCATGCTCAAGGCGGGCCGTCCGCTGGACCTTAAAGAGATTGCACATGATGCATATTTTGATCCCATCCGGAATGATCCGGCATTCAAAAAATTTCTGGATGAGAATAAGGGGGGGATAGGTGGCTTTGTCCGGCTTAATTCATCTGTGTTATATTCGCACCCCACCCCAACCCCTCCCCATGAAGGGGAGGGGCTTTTTGCTCTGAGTTCTAAATGTGCTCTTCCCCTCCCCCGTGTGGGGAGGGGTTCGGGGTG
>JAUSQH010000607.1 GCA_030652895.1 Alphaproteobacteria bacterium | reverse complement strand
GAGGCGCGCTGGCGGCTGATGTTTGAGGTGCAGGTCAATACGCCGCTGCATCTGTCGCAGCTTGTCATTCCGGGCATGAAGGCAAAGGGCGCTGGCTGGATCGTCAATCTTTCCTCCCATGCGGCGATCCATCCCAAGCTTGGCGCCGGTCTGCCCGGAAGCGTCGTCTACGGCATGTGCAAGGCGGCGCTGGAGCGCTTCTCCACCGGGCTGGCGAGCGAGCTGCACAAGGACAAGATCGCCGTCAACGCCATGTCGCCCGGGCTGGTGGCCACACCGGGTGCCGTGCATCACAAGCTGGTCAATGACGCCAACCGCGAAATGGCGACGCCCGTGGAAGATGTGGCGCAAGCCTGCCTGCGGCTGTCGTGTAACGACCCCACAATGATATCCGGGCGCGTCAGCTATGCCGCTGACATCATGAAGGAGTTCGGTTTGACGGCGGCACAACTCATCGCGTGAAGGCGGTAAAAAGGACCACCTCCATACAGGCTAAATTTCGTAGAAATATTTATGGATGAAAAATTTTCTGATTCCGAAGTTTTAAGGGCCTGGCATGTAAATGCGAGCCCCTGGATTAAGGCCATCGATAAGGGTGAGATTGAAAGCCGTGTGCTGGTTACCAACAAAGCCATTATTGACGCCGTTATAAATAATGAGCCGCAAAGTGCTTTGGATATCGGCTGTGGCGAAGGCTGGCTTGCCGCCAAACTCGTGGAAAAAGGCGTCAATGTTTTTGGCATTGATGCAATCCCTGGGCTTATTGAAAAGGCGCAACAGGTAGCGGGTGGACAATTCTCCATCTGCACGTACGAAAATCTTTCCCGGCGTGAGTTCAACAGGCCGTTTGATTGCCTGATCTGCAATTTCTCTCTGATTGGCGAAAAATCTACTGAGGACGTTATGGCCGTGGCAGGGAAATTATTAAACCCAGGCGGCAGATTTTTAATTCAAACCCTGCACCCCGTTGTGGCGTGTGGCGAATTACCGTACCGGGACGGCTGGCGCGAAGGATCGTGGGCCGGGTTCAGTAAAGATTTTCGCACGCCGGCGCCGTGGTATTTCCGAACCTTGGAAACTTGGCGAAAACTGTTCAGCGACAATGGGTTGGAGGTAATAACCTGCCATGAACCTTTGCACCCCAAAACCAATATTCCGGTTTCAATAATTTTTGAGTTGGGACGTATGCAAAGCGGACGCAACCCATCTTAGACCGGCATCTCTCCTGCAGGGACGGTGATGTCGGAGAGGGCAAAGAATTTCCAGCCTGTTTCGGTCTTCGTTAGTGCATAAAAGCCAGATACCGTTTCGATCGGCGTCCCATCCACCTTCACCCGTGTCGCGCTGTGCAGAATCAGGTGGGCTTTTTTGTCTGTTGCAAATA
The DNA here is from genome assembly GCA_030652895.1 of Alphaproteobacteria bacterium. Taxonomy (GTDB): domain Bacteria; phylum Pseudomonadota; class Alphaproteobacteria; order UBA11222; family UBA11222; genus UBA11222. The sequence continues at coordinate 5,762 of JAUSQH010000607.1, read as the reverse complement.
CCACCTCGTAATTGGCGTCAATCGTGGTGTGCATCTGCTTCGCCGCCATCATCTCGGCCGGATTGAATGGAAAAGTATCGAACATTCGTGATTTGCCATTGCCGATATAGGCCAGCGGATAGTGCATCAGACTATCGAGTGTGGGCATATCCTTCGCAAGGAAAGCCTCCAGATAGGCTGCATAGGTGGCGAGCACTTCGTTTTTAACTTTTTCATCCATGGTGACACCCATAATTTGAGTTCAGGGACGTTGGAAATGGCGTTCGCGAATGCAGATCCGGCGCAAGATATCGTAATTTGTGTGCGCCGGTCCACAAAATGCGGGCCGACGGTGCGTTTGCGCCGGGTCTAATGCGGCCGCAGCCAACGCCCCAGCGCGGGCTATGGTCCAGAGCGAACAGTCCCGTAACTTTGATTCTGTTAAACGCTTTACTATATAGTAGCGTCATGGACCAGTACGCCCCCCGCACAAACCGCTTTAGCCGCCGAGGCCCGCGCCGCATCCCCGAGAACGCGGCAGCGGCGGCGGGCCGGCCAGAGCATCATTTGCCGAACGGATTGTTTCGCAATCCGCCCGGCAGCCCGCAGCGGGATGTGGATATGCGCACCATGATGCGCTTCCTCGGGCGCATGGCGCGTAACTCCCGCACTTCGGTTATTGTGCCCGATGACCATGTTGTGCCGGAACGCCGCGCCATCGCAGGTTTGCGTGTATTGAATGGTGCGGATAGTCTGACGTGGCTTGGCCATGCGTCGTTTCTGATCCGGATTGCCGGCAAGACCATTCTAACCGATCCCTATTTATCAGATTATGCTGGCCCCAGCCGGCTTGGCCCCAAACGCTTCGTAAAAAGCGGCATTGCGGTACAAAAACTGCCGCCCGTTGATGTGCTGCTGATCAGTCATAATCATTATGACCATCTGGACGAAGTTACCCTGCGGCATCTTCCGTTTAAGGATAAAATACAAGTAGTGACGCCACTGCGGCTGGGCGAATTTTTTCTGCGCCGCGGTTTCCAGCGGGTGGTGGAACTGGACTGGGAACAGCAGTTCAGCATGGATGGGGTAACGCTTACCGCGTTGCCGGTGGTGCATTGGTCCCGCCGCAAAACCCGTGACACCAACCGTACGCTGTGGGCCGGGTTTTCCATTCGCGGGGCAGGGCAGCATCTTTTTTTTGGAGGTGATAGCGCGTACGGAAAAGTGTTCAAGCATATTGGGGAACGCTTTGGTCCATTCGATACCGCGCTGCTTGGTATTGGCGGCTATGCGCCCGAGATCATCATGCATGCCTCGCACGCCACGCCGGAAGAAGCGGTGCAAATGGGTCGCGACATTGGGGCACGGCGGCTTGTCGGCATGCATTGGGGGACTGTATTGCTAACAGAAGAGCCGCCGTTCGAGCCGCCGCTGCGGTTTCTTGCTGCGGGCCGTGAGCACGGTTACGATGACGCTGATTTATGGGTCATGAAAATCGGTGAAACCCGGGCATTGCTGCCGGCGGCCTCCGGTAATTAAATTCCGGCTATCTGATTTTTATTCTCTGACAAACCGTAAATAGGTGGGCAGCCGCCCGGCGGCGCGGGCCTTGGCTTCATATTTTGTAACTGGCGCGTCGCCCCGTTCATGTACGCCTTCTGTAAAGTCCGGATGGCTGCGAATGTGCGCCAGTGTCCATTCGCAATACTCTTCACTGTCGCTGGCAAAGAGCAGCTCGCTTCCTGGCTGCATGACGTGCGCCAGGGCGTTAAGATTTTCCATCGAGATGAACCGCCGCTTATGGTGCCGCTTTCGCGGCCAGGGATCGGGAAAAAGAATAAATACCCGCGCGACGGCTTTTTCCGGTAACACCGCCAGCAGATCGCGCGCGTCTCCGGGATGAATGCGGATATTGCCCAGCCCCTTTGCCTGAATGGTTTCAAGCGCACGGGCCACCCCATTTACATAAGGCTCGCATCCGATAACGCCGATCTCCGGATTTGCGGCAGCACACCACGCTAAATGGCCGCCGTCGCCAAAGCCGATTTCCAGCCACACGTTACGACAGGACTGTCCAAACAATTGCGCCGGTTCTTGTGCCGCCAATGCCAGCGGAACGCTCAACAGGGGCAGCAACCCTTCAAGCAGGTGTTGCCCCTGTATCGACAGACGGTGGCTGCGTTTGCGGCCATGCACCTTGATTGAGGGCCGTGCCGCAACTTGTGAAAGAATGCCTTGTGCTACGTCCAAAGTCTCAGCTCAGTGCGGCTTTCAGTGCATCCACCAGATCGGTCTTTTCCCAGGAAAAACCGCCATCGGCTTCCGGAGCGCGGCCAAAATGCCCATAGGACGCAGTGCGCGCGTAAATCGGGCGCGCAAGGTTCAGCCGGTCACGGATGCCGCGTGGGGTAAAGTCGGCAACTTCGGCAATGGCTTTTTCCAGCCTGGCTTCATCCACCCGCCCGGTGCCATGCAGATCAACATAGATGGCCAGCGGCTTTGAGACACCAATCGCATAGGCCAGCTGAATAGTGCAACGGTCCGCAAGTTCCGCCGCCACAATATTCTTCGCCATATGCCGTGCGGCATAGGCGGCCGAGCGGTCAACCTTGGTCGGATCCTTGCCGGAAAACGCACCGCCGCCATGGGGCGCAGCGCCGCCATAGGTGTCGACAATGATCTTGCGTCCGGTCAGCCCGGCGTCGCCGTCCGGGCCGCCAATTACGAACTTGCCGGTGGGATTGACGTAAAATTCGTCTTCCGGGCACATCCAGCCCTTGGGCAAAACAGACTCGACATACGGGCGCACAAGCTTACGCACATCCGCCTGACTTAGCCCATCGCGATGCTGGGTCGACACAACAATCGACGTCGCCTTTACCGGTTTGCCATTTACGTAATGCAGTGTGACCTGGCTTTTGGCGTCGGGGCCAAACTCGGGTGCCTGCCCCGCATGGCGCGCATCGGACATGGCCTTTAGAATACGGTGGGCGTATATCAGCGGGGCGGGCATCAGCACATCGGTTTCGCGGCACGCGTAGCCGAACATGATTCCCTGGTCGCCCGCGCCAACATCTTTGTTGCCAGAGGCGTCAACGCCCTGGGCGATATCTACGGATTGGGCATGCAGGCGGATAATCACTTCAGCGTTGGCGTGGTGAAAGCCCTCTTGTTCATAGCCAATTTTCTTGACGGTTTCACGGGCGATGGCCTCAATCCGGTCGCGCGGCACGTCGCCACGCACTTCACCCGCCAGCACAATCAGATTGGTTGTCGTCAGGGTTTCGCAGGCCACGCGGGCATCTGGGTTTTGGGTCAAAAATTCATCAACGACCGCATCTGAAATCATGTCGCATATTTTGTCGGGATGTCCTTCGGACACCGACTCGCTGGTAAACAGATAATCATTTCTGGCCATTGTGGATTCTCCCAAATTATTGAACGGCCATGACATATCATCTTTGCGCACATCACGCACAGATTTATGGCGTAAAAAGCCACTGACAATGTTCCGGAAATATCGTGAAGTTCGACGGAGTAACCTACTCTTCCTGGCCGGCCAAAGCTTTGACTAAATCGACAATTCGCTTCCGCACGGACTGGTCCTTTATTGCGGCGAAGTGGCGGTTTAGTTGCATGCCTTCAGAAGAATTGACGAAATCCATCAGCATGGGCGCGGGATCAGATTCTGCGAAACCCAATCCTGACTCCGACACTTCATTCGGTGCGTCGTCAAAAAAGAACTGGACGGACACACCAAGAAGTTGCGCTATGCGAAACAGGCGGCCAGCACCGACACGATTGGCGCCTTTTTCATATTTTTGAACTTGCTGAAATGTCAGATTCAAGGCATTGCCCAATTTCTCCTGACTCATCCCAATAAGCATGCGGCGTAAACGCACCCGTCCGCCGACATGAACGTCTACTGGATCTGGAATTTTCTTGACCAAGTGCGCCCCATGTAGTGATTTATATCTATAATCGTCACGTGTATTTACGTGATATCCGTGAGGTAAGTCAACAAATCATATGTATTTTGATTACAATTTAATTTTTTCCACAAGTTTAGTGCGCGATCACAAAATCGAGATACTCATTAGTGCATTAAACGGCGCATAGCGACAGATGCTACACATATTAGTAATATTAACCCACCGAAAATATCGTCGCCATGACGGGCGTATATTGTAGCGGGCAAGGGCCGAGGCAGGTTGGTATCGATTACTCCTTGATGGTTCAGCGCCAGATAGGCCTTGCGCCGGCCAAAAGCATCGAAAACTCCTGAAATCCCTGTGTTTGCAGCGCGGATCAGCGGCAGGCCCTGTTCAACAGTACGCATCCGGGCCTGCGCCAGATGCTGCCGCGGCCCGCTTGTATCGCCAAACCAGGCGTCATTGGTCACGTTAAGTAACCAGGCTGGGCGTATTGTGGGCGCGACCACCCCGCCCGGAAAAATCACTTCATAACAGATCAGCGGGCTGAACGGCGGCAGACCTGGGGCGGTCAGGGTTTTGGGGCCGGGGCCAGAGGCAAAACTGCCAAGATCAACGGTAAGTTTTTTCAGCCCGGCAGCGGCAAAAATTTCTGGAAAGGGCAGGTATTCACCAAATGGCACCAGATGCGCCTTGTCGTAAATCGCGGGAGCGCCGCCATCGCCATCCACCACGATCACGCTGTTGTAGACGGATGCCTGAGCCGTTGTGCTACCTGCCGCAACCATACGTGGCGCGCCTGTGATGACCGCGCCGGTTGCGGGAACCAGACGCGCCATCTGCGCCAGAGCGGCTTCGGATTGTAACAAAAAAAACGGCGTTGCCGCTTCGGGCCAGATCACATGGGTCGGCGGCTGGGTAGAAGGCGCCGCAGATAATTCAATCATCGTACGGAAAATCGCCGCGCGCTGTTCTGGTTGCCACTTGGCGGCCTGGGCAATATTGGGTTGTACAATGCGCAAACGCACGCCTGCAACGTCGCCCGGTCCGGTGTGGCCCAGACGCGCCGCGCCAAACCCCATGACGGCCAACAGAAGCGACGCGCCACACACCAGCGGGATTGCTACACGCCGTCGGCGCAGTTCGCCATCCGCCAGTACCGCGGGAAGTGCGGCCAGTATGACGGTTATCAGGCCCAGCCCATAAATGCCGATGATTGACGCGCTTTGCGCCACCATCAGCCAGGGCGCAAAATCCGAGGCCCAGGTATAGCCGATCAGGTTCCACGGAAAGCCGGTGAAAATATGCCCGCGCAGCCATTCAAACAGGGACCAGGAAACACCCAGCAGCAAAATGCGTTCCGGTCGCGCCGGTTGCCAGCCCAGTCTGGCCAGCAATGTGCCAGCCGCACTAAACAGCGCCAGCCCTGCGGGCAACGCCAGAACGGCAACCGGAATAAAATGTCCGAAACTTTCCGCATCCACGGTTAATGCAAAACCAACCCAGTACAGACCTGACAGGAAAAAGCCAAACCCGAACCACCAGCCGATGGCCCCTGCCGCACGCAAGCCCCGCCAGCCAGCAATCGCGCTTGTACCGTCCAGCAACCATATCAGCGCTGTGAAACTGGCGACCAGAACGGGCGCAATATGGAACGGCGCCAGCGCCAGACTGGCGGCGGCGCCCGCCAAAAATGCCGCGGCAAAGGCGCGCATGCGTGGCCCCGCGCCCAGCCAGTTAGCCACGGCCGCCACTGTGGCAGTGTTCACGTCTGAACCGTGTCCGTATTTTCGCCTGTCCCGGCGGGGTGCGAATAATGGACCCGCAAGCGTTTGACGCTGCGCGTGTCGG
>JAUSQH010000606.1 GCA_030652895.1 Alphaproteobacteria bacterium | reverse complement strand
CCTGCACGGCGCGCGCACTTTCTCGCAGCAGCCGCGCAGCCGCGGCCACCACCTGCTGCAGCTGCCCACGGTGGAGTCGCGCGACGATGCCACCGGCGTCTACGTCACACGCTGCGCCTTCCACTTCGTCGAGACCCGGGTCGACGAGCAGACGCTGTACGCCGGCTGGGCCACGCACACGCTGGTGGCCGACGGCGAGGCGCTGCGCATCCGCCTCAAGCGCGTCGACCTGGTGAATTGCGACGCCGCATTCGGCAACATGCAGCTCTTCATGTGACATCGAAAGGACGCTGAACATCATGTCCCATCTTCGCGGCATCGCCTACGTCAGCACAGCCCAGCGGCGGCTGAACACGGCTGAACTGGAGGCACTGCTGGCCGGGGCGCGCCGCCTCAACCTGGACAGCGGCGTGACCGGTGTACTGCTATACAGCGACGGCAATTTCATGCAGTACTTCGAAGGCAACGCTGATGCCATGCAGGTGACCTGGGATCGCATCCGCGGCAGCCGCGGACACAGCGGCATCATCGAACTGCTGGACGAAACGGTCGCCGAGCGCAACTTCGGCGACTGGCAAATGGGTTTCGCGCAGCCGACCCGCTCGGTGCTGCTCTCGATGTCGACAGCAGCCTGGGAGCGCAGCGCGGCCCAGCCCACGCAGGGCACGGCCTCAGGGCTGGGCGTGCTGAAAACCTTCTGGCGCAATGCCCAGCGATGACGCCACGCGCGGCGTGACGCGGAGCACGCAGCACGCCACCGTCGCCGCCGCATTCGCAGGCACCGCCGTGCGCTGGCCCGACCAGCCCTTTGTCGCCGTACTGCCGGAAACAGCGGCCGCCTACGGCATAGCCGCCGGCGAGATCGGCTACGCCGCTGCCCAGCAGACCATCCTCGCGCTGCGTGAGATCTACGCCCATGCGGGCTATGGCCACGGCCACCGCGTTGGCTTGTTGCTGGACAACCGGCCGGCTTTCTTCCTGCACTGGTTCGCGCTCAACGGCCTTGGCGTTTCGGTGGTGCCGATCAACGCCGACCTGCGCAGCGCCGAACTGGAGTACCTGGTCGCGCATTCGGAGATCGTGCTCGCGGTGGCGCTGGCGCCGCGCCATGCCGATTTGCGTGCGGCGGCCGCAGCCGGCGGCCGCGCGCTGTCATTGATGGCCGACGGCGACCTGCCGCCGGCTGCGGTCAGAGCGCCGCCGCGCGCCGGCCAGGCCCTC
>JAUSQH010000177.1 GCA_030652895.1 Alphaproteobacteria bacterium | reverse complement strand
GCAGCGCCAGCGCCAGCAGCGCCTGCGGACCGAGCAGTTGCTGCGGCTGGCGCGCACGGCGCGCCTGAACGCGCTGGGCGAACTCGCGGCCGGGGTGGCGCATGAACTCAACCAGCCGCTGACGGCGCTGATCGCCAGCACCCAGGCGGCGCGCCGCCTGCTCGACGACGACCCGCTGCCGCGGGCAACGTTGCAGGAAGCCCTCGGACACGCGCGCGACCAGGCAGGGCGCGCCGCCGATGTCGTCGCGCGGCTGCGCCGCCTGGTCGAAAAGCCGGGTGACGCCCGGGCGGCGCAGCCGGTGGCGCTGGGCGCTGCGGTGCGCGGCGCGCTCGGTCTGCTGCAGCCCGAACTGCGGCGCCTGGGCATCCAGCCCGAGATCACGGATGCTGGCGTCAATGTCAGCGCCGACCCGGTGGCGCTGGAGCAGATCCTGCACAACCTGTTGAACAACGCGCTGCAAGCGATGGACAGCGTGCCCGCAGCGCAGCGGCGACTGCAGCTGATCATCGACGTGCAGGGTGATCGTGGCGTACTGCGCGTGCACGACGGCGGCACCGGCCTGGCACCCGAGCTGCTGGCCCAGTTGTTCCAGCCCTTCACCAGCACCAAGGCCGGCGGCTTGGGCCTGGGTCTGAGCCTGTCCGAATCCATGGCCAGTGCGATGGGCGGCGCACTGTCGGCGCAGAATGTCCAGCCCGCGGGCGCCGAGTTCAGGCTCGAACTGCCGCTGGCCGCCGCACGATGACCGCCCCATTGATTCACCTCGTCGACGACGACGCCGCCGTGCGCCGCGGCCTGGCCTTGTTGATCGGCAGCGTCGGCTTGTCGGTGGCCGAATGGCCGCAGCCGCAGGCTTTCCTCGACGGCTTCGACCGCGAGGCGGTCGGCGCCATCGTGCTCGATGTGCGCATGCCCGGCACCAGCGGCCTGACGGTGCTCGACCAGTTGGTGGCGCAAGGCGTCGACCAGCCGGTGGTCATGCTGACCGGCCATGGCACGGTGGAGATGTGCCGGCGCGCCTTCAAGTCCGGCGCCGCGGAGTTCCTGGAAAAGCCGGTCGACGACGAGCGCCTGATCGAGGCGCTGCACCAAGCGGTGCGCCAGCATGTGCGCTCGCGCGAGCGCCTGGCGGCCGACCTGG
>JAUSQH010000595.1 GCA_030652895.1 Alphaproteobacteria bacterium | reverse complement strand
TGTGCTGAGCTTCGAATCATGATACTTATGGTCCTGCTTGACCACGCCGGTCTGTGATGCAACTGTCCCAAATTCCGCCTTGACGGTCGACTTAGCAAATTTTTCCGTGAGGCTGCTCACCGTCGAGTCAACTTTTGACGGGTCGCGCGAAGACAGGCTGTAAAGCATGACAAAAAATGTCAGCATCAACGCTATAAGATCGCTGAACGTTACGATCCATCCTTGGCGGATAGGCCGAGGCGGCGTGATCGACATACCATGTTCATCCAAAATCATATTTTTCCCGCCAGCACAGATGACTGCGCTTAAAGATTATCAAACAACGCATCAATATCGTCCTGACCGTTAGCAAGACCCGGCAACTGAGGGCCGTTTAGCAGAGACGCCTCCTCGTCGTTCTCGCCACTATCGGTTTCGTCAATACCTGGAAACAGAGCAACAAGTTTGGACACCCGTGACTCTATGCCTTGCAACGTATTGACGACTTTGCTGATACGTTGGCCGGTAACGTCCTGAAAGTTGGACGCTTCATAGATTTTCATGACCAAGGCTTCCAATGCTTCCGCGTCCGCTCCGGTAAGACTGCTGCAGATACTTCCAAGTTTTTCAACTGAATCCAGAATCGCATTGGTCGCCTCTTCGGTCGCCATCACCACCGCATCCAGTTCGTCGGTTGCGTCCGGAATTTCGATTTCCCGCATGGCGTTTGGACGAATACTTGAGATTTCTTTACGAGCGTTCCCGATGAACTGTTGCATCTCATCTATCTGACTGCGCAGAGTTTCTAAATCCGGGTCCCTCGAGGTCTCCATCGACAGGCACATGTTTCGTAACAGGTCAGGCAGGAGATTAACGGGAATCGAATCTCCGGCCGACTGCTGTATCGCCGCCATTTGATCTGTAACTATGGATTCCAACCTTGCGCTTGTCATTTACCTACTCCAGGTACGAATAATATTTGGGCAGTCTTAGCCGGCGGAACCCGGCAATTTTCTCTGCTGAGCCATTTCCATTGTAAGGCGTTTTGCGGCGTCGGCATTCATCTTGCTCAACACTTCCGCCATCTTTGATTCAGCCATCCGGTTGGCAACCGCCAGTAGAACTTCCATATCCAACTGGTTAAATATAGCGGCAGCGCTTTTTGGCTTCATACTCTCATAAACCTGAACAAGCTTCGTGAGGCGTTCCTCCTCCTGCTTATCGAAACGTTCGATAAGCGCCGACACACTGGCTTCGATTTCCTTTAAACGGGTGATGCGCTCTTCAACCCGCTTTTCTGCCGCTGTTAACAGCGTCTCGCGTGTTTCGAGAGTCCTGGACTGACGCTCCAGTTCTTCGCGCCGGTCCGACAGTTTTTGCAGAAGCGCCACCTCGGATTCGCTCATGGTAGAGATGTCATTGGGATCGCTGGATTTAACGGCGTCTTTTCCCGACGGTTGCGTTACCGCCTCTTCGACCGGATCCGCAGCCGGCGTTTCGGCTTTTGCGGCAGGAACGCCCGCACGAAATTCAGTCACACCGTCCCAAACGCCATCAATCTTCAGCCCAAATAGCAAAGCAATGGCCAACATCAATACCGGCAGTAAACGGATACGGTCCAGAAATTGATTTGCGATCGTATTCATTTATCGCATTGCCCTTAATGCAAACCGCAGATCACCGCCGGCGGCGTTTTCCCTGGGGGACAAATCAGGTGTTATGGCGACAGGCTCGCCGGCCGATACGCCGTCGCGTTCAACCTGGCGGCGAAAGCCTTCATCAAGACGCGACAACGCATCAAGCGGTTCTGGCTTGCGACCGGCCGGGCGGCTGCTTGCCGGTGTTCCTGCCAGCCTGTCAGCCAAACTGTTACCTGACTCGACGATCATGCCAAGCTCATCCGCGATCGCGCGCCCAGCCTTCAATTTTTCAGATAGATCCCCGGATATGGACAAACTGTTCGAGCGCAACTGATCCACGCTAAGTCTGGCTTTATCAGCAGCTTCATTCAAATCCCGCACCACAATGTGCATTTCGTTTTGGCCATGACGCAGCGCTGCAAGGCGTCGATTTAGGATATAACAATATCCAATCGTCACGATGAGTAAAACCGCAACCAGGCTTTCCAGAATCAATCCTGCAGGCATTGGAGCCTCCTATTACTAAACCCTCGCAGTACCTTTAATATTGTCGCTGATCCGAACCGAAATCTTGTTGCCCAACCGGCCCATCCTGCCATTCAGCAAATTTACAGTACCGCAACGCATGCGAATATTGGCGTCCGGCCCGCAATTCAGCATAACGGTCTGACCAACATGGAAATTCATTACTTCACCAAGCGTTATGGCCTGCTCATCCAGCACCGCCTCGATCGGGATTTCTGTATTCCATAGTTCCGTGGCCAGATGGTTTTCCCAAATCGAATCCCGGCCAAACTTTTCACCCATAAACATCTGCAAAAGCAGTTCGCGGATGGGCTCCAGCGTTGCGTACGGCAACGCAAGTTCAATGCGCCCGCCGCGGTCCTCCATATCAATCCGTAACCGCACTAAAATTGCGGCGTTCGCGGGTCTTGCAATGGCGGCGAAGCGGGGATTCGTCTCCATCCGATCAAGTTTGAAGGTCACTGGCGATAGCGGCTCAAAGGCCGCCGACATATCTTCAAGCACGACTTCGATCATGCGCTCAACAAGTGATCGCTCAATCGTTGTATAGGGGCGTCCTTCGATACGCATCGCGGCAGTGCCACGCCGGCCGCCAAGCAATACGTCAACGATGGAATATATCAGGTTGGAATCGACGGTGAACAATCCATAATTGTCCCATTCCTCCGCCCTGTGCACGGCCAGAATAGCAGGCAATGGAATCGAGTTAAGATAGTCCCCGAAACGCACCGAGGTGATATTATCCAGACTGACTTCGACATTGTCGGAGGTAAAATTGCGTAACGAAGTGGTCATCATCCGTACCAGACGGTCAAACACGATTTCCAGCATCGGCAGGCGCTCGTAAGATACGAGCGCAGAGTTGATCATCGCCTTGATGCCGTTACGGTCTTCACCGTCGGAATCATCGCCGTCAAAACCCAGAAGGCTATCAATTTCGTCCTGGTTTAAGACGCGGCCAACAACGCCCGTCGTGGCGTCGTCTTCCTTATCGGTCATGGCCTCCCATTCAGACGCCATATCTTCGCCGTCGGCGCCATCTCCTGCGCCGTCGGCCGCCATTTCAGCCTCCCACTGGGCGGCTATAGCGTCGTCATCTAATTCTTCAACGTCCGCCATTGTGACAGAATTTCCTTATTGAGATTCGAAGGCTATTGAATCAGCATTTCCTTAAACAGGACATCGCGCACCTTTATGGGTTGTACGGAGAGGTTTATACGCTGCAATAGCTCCTCCTTCAGCCGGACCATCCCTGCTGATCCGGACAAATCCTCAACCCGCATTTCACGCAGAAACACCTGGAAATTGTCGACGATACGAGGCATCAGCGGCGCCAAATCCGTTTGTACTTTTGGATTGTCGATTTCGAGGGCAATGCGGATTTTAAGATAGGTCTCTTTCTTTCCCGAACTATTCAGGTTCACTAATATTTCGGGAAGATCGTAAAATACGGCTTTTTGCTTTTCTTCCCCGTGCTCGCCATCTGCGCTCTCCGCGTGCTCTTCACCGGATGATCCAAACACTCCCAGGAAGTAGGCCCCGACGCCGCCCCCGAATAAAAGCAACAGCAACGGGAGCGCTATATAAAGAGTAATGAACTTCCCAGACAGACGTTTCTTCGCGGGCTCAGGCGTTATCGTCTCCCCACCTGCTGAGGCATCGTCTTCCTCGGGGGGAGTCGCATTCTTGTTATCTGATTTAGCCATTTGTTTACCCTTGTTCAGCGCAATGGTGGATCGGTTTCGACCAGACCACACTCTAACTTCTGCTCAGCGATATCTTGGGCCTACCGGTGCTAAAACTATCGATTAAGGGTAAAGGAAATCTTTCTTTTTTCTGTTCTTGCTGGAAAAGGCGGTAATTTTTGCCGGGTAAATTGATCTGACGGGGGGAGCCGTTCATCTCTTCCACGCCGATAACACCGAGAAATCCGGGAATTTCGGAAAATCTGTCGTTGGCACGGCAAATGCAGGTGTTCTGGCACAGTCCACGTATGACGCTGTAACGGCAGAAGCCACAGGAAAAAAATGGAAAACGCATTTCTCGTCAGTCTGTCCCATCTCAGCTCTCTTAAGCGTGAAATGGATGTCATTGCCAACAATCTGGCGAACGTCAATACAGACGCCTATAAATCCGAGAACGTATTGTTTGAGGAGTTTATTTCTCCGGTGGCGGAAGGCGACGGAAAGGTGCCGGAAGTTTCGTTTGTTCTGGACTATGGTCTGGTGCGAAATCTTTCGGCGGGAAATCTTGTGCAAACGGGGAGCCCGCTGGATGTCGCCATCAGCAGCGACGGCTATTTCGCGGTGCAGTTCAACGACCAGATCGCCTACACGAGAAACGGAAGTTTCAACCTGAATAATAAGGGCGAGCTTGTTACTTCTGCCGGGCATCAGGTATTGAACGCAAATTTAAGACCCATCGTAATTCCCCCTGGATCCGAATTGCCAGATATTGCCTCTGACGGAACAATTTCCGGTCCTGGTCTGGGCAACCAAAAACTCGGGGTCTTCTCATTTAAAGATCAGCAGGCCTTGAAAAAAATCGGGGCAAACCTCTTCACTACGGGTGAAGAGCGAACGCTGACTCCCAAGGACAAACTCAATCTTGTCCAGGGCAGCGTTGAAAGTTCAAATGTTCAGGCGGTTTCGGAGATCACCCGGATGATCGAAGTCATGCGCAAATATCAGTCCGCGGCGCAACTTACCGAAAATGGAGACGAGCTTACCCGCAAGGCCATCGACCAGCTGTCCCGGGTTCGTTAAGCCGTGGACACAATATTAACAGCCATGACAGAACGCAGTAGAAGGTCAATACAATGAAATCTCTCAATATCGCATCCACCGGTATGCTGGCGCAGCAACTGAATGTCGAAGTGATTTCCAACAATATCGCCAATATGAACACCACCGGGTTTAAGCGCCAACGCGCGGAATTCCAGGATTTGCTGTACCAGAGCCTTGAACGCATCGGCGCAAACTCGTCGGACGCAGGGACGATCGTCCCCTCGGGTGTTCAGGTGGGGTCCGGTGTAAAAACCGGGTCGGTGTATCGCATCATCGAACAGGGCAATGTGATTTCCACGGGCAACCCTTATGATCTTGCAATTCAGGGGCGCGGCTTCTTTCGTGTGCAGTTGCCCAGCGGTGAACAATCCTATACCCGCGCAGGTTCTCTCTCCGTTAGCGCGGAAGGCCAACTCGTAACCCCGGAAGGTTTTGTTGTGGGGCCGGGGATTTCACTGCCGCAAGAGGCGACCGATATCACGATCAATAAACAGGGCCAGGTACAGGCAAAAATTCCGGGCCAGGTAGAATCTCAAACGGTCGGGCAGTTGGAATTGGCTACATTCTTTAACGAAGCCGGCCTGGAAGCAAAGGGGAACAATCTGTTCAATGAAACGCCTTCTTCCGGCGCAGCGCAGGTGAGCACCCCGGGGGCGCTTGGCTACGGCACGGTGTTGCAGGGATTTGTAGAAACCTCGAACGTCAATCCGGTTTCTGAAATCACCGCGTTGATCACCGCCCAGCGCGCCTATGAGATGAATTCCAAGGTCATCAGCGCCTCTGACGAGATGCTCTCAACAACTACCAATCTGCGCAGGTAAGTGTGATGCAACAATATCCAGTCGTTCGAGCAATCGTTTTAGCATTTGCCATACTGTTTCATTCTGCGGTTGGTATTGCCCCAACATCTGCCGCCGTCAAGCAGCATATCACGATGCATATGGTTCCCGTACTTGCGCAACCCATCGCGCGCGGCGACATCATCGGCGAAGAGAATGTGGTGATGCTGGAAAAAAGACGATCACCGGCCGGGATCGACTATATTACCGACAGTGCAGCGCTGGTCGGCATGGCTGCGAAACGCCCGCTGCGCGCCGGCGTCCCACTGCGCGTCATGGATATTGACCAGCCCAAAATCATAAAAAAGGGCGATCTGGTAACCATTGCGTTTGAGGCGCGCGGGTTAAGCCTCGCCATTCGCGGCAAAGCGCTTGAGGACGGTATCCAGGGGCAGTCTATCCGTGTGATCAATACACAAACAAACCGCACCTTTGAAGGCGCCGCCGCTGCCGCGGGATATGTACTGGTGTCACCAATGGTCAGCTACCCGCCCGTAGCGCCGCAAACTTCCCGTCTCGAATATTCTGCGCCAACCATCGGCCTTCCAGGCCAGTAAGCAATTGGATTATCGCACCATGCCATTTCATCCGCACTACACAATCCGTCAACAGCCCAAAAAATCCCGCATAGGTACGGAGTTCTTGCGTGGAACAGTGCTTGGTTTGGCATTGCTCGCGTTAGGCGCCTGTGCGGGGACAGGTGACCGGCTGCGCGCCATAGGCAGTCCGCCGCCGCTGACGCCGCTCGAGGGCGAAAAAGCGGGTGTGCCGCAAATGACCCAGGTCAATTTGCCCATGCCTGCGGTTGAAGCCTATACGACCCTGCCCAACTCACTGTGGAAAACCGGTTCACGCGCCTTTTTTAAGGACCAGCGCGCCACCAAAATCGGTGACATTCTGACCGTCAGTATAAATATTACCGATAGCGCCAAGGTGGACAACTCCACCACGCGCACCCGGACTGCCAGGGAAGGCGCGTCGGCAAATGCGCTTTTCGGCTATGAAAAAAGCCTGGGTAAGATTTTGCCCGAAGCCATTGACCCGAGCAACCTGCTGGAAGCGGATTCTTCAAGCAATAATTCCGGGAAGGGTACGGTAGACCGCAAAGAAGCCATCAACACCACGGTGGCGGCGATCATCACGCAAATACTGCCCAATGGCAATCTGGTTATCCAGGGGCGTCAGGAAGTTCGCATCAACTTCGAGGTGCGCGAGATCATGATCTCAGGCGTGGTGCGGCCCGAAGACATCAGCAACCAGAACACCATCCAGCACACACAAGTGGCCGAAGCCCGTATTTCCTATGGCGGCCGGGGTCAGCTGACCGATGTGCAACAGGCGCGTTACGGACAGCAGCTCTACGATATCATTTCGCCATTCTGATCCTGTCGTCCGGGGTACGATCCCGACACTCAGTACGCCGTCAAAAGGACGGCGTACTGAGTGTCGGAATAAGCCGGACAACGACCTGAAAGACGCTGTGGCACGAAAGTTTACGTCCAGCCAGCCAGATCGAAGGATACTCTAAGCCGATACCCCCGCGACAGCGCGTTTGGCCATTACGCTGGTCAGCGCGGCGCGGTATTCGCTGCTGGCGTGCATGTCCTGCAGCATTTCTTCGACAGGCGCGGTAATGCCATCAATCGCCGCCGCTGAGAAGTTTTTGGCAAGGGCTGTTTCCATCGCGGTCATGCGGAACACGCCGGGGCCAGCCCCTGTTACAGCCACACGCACACCTGCCGCTGTTTTCGCGACAAATACGCCCACCATGGCGTACCGTGACGCCGGGTTCGGAAATTTCTGGTATGCCGCCCCCTGGGGAATCGGAAAGACGATTTTGACGATAATTTCATTTTCCTTCAGCGCGGTTTCAAACATGCCGCGAAAATAGTCGTCCGCGGGGATTTCACGGCTGTTGGTAACGATGGTTGCGCCCAGTCCAAGACACGCCGCCGGATAATCTGCCGACGGATCATTATTGGCGATGGACCCGCCAATGGTGCCGCGATGGCGCACCAGCGGATCGCCAATGCGCCCCGCCAGATAGGCCAGCGCCGGAATGGCTTTCGCCACATCTTTCGAACTGGCGACATCGTGGTGGCATGTCATGGCGCCGATGGTCACGTTTTTCGCGTCCACGCTGATCCCCGCAATGCCCGTAACATCCTGCAGATCAATCAGATCGGAAGGCGCCGCCAGCCTTTGTTTCATGGTGGCGAGCAATGTCATGCCGCCAGCCAGAATTTTCGGGCTTTCAAGACGCGCCAGCAGAGCCGTGACTTCATCAAGGGTTTTGGGGCGGTGATATTCGAATTGATACATGGCTTTCTCCTACAACCCGTTTGCCGCACGCCAGGCGCGCTCCGGCGTCACCGGCATGGCAATATCGCGCACGCCCAGCGCGTCCGTAATGGCGTTGATAATGGCGGGCGGCGCCCCGATCGCCCCGGCCTCGCCACACCCCTTGAGACCAAGCGGATTGGAAGGGGCTGCGGTCACTGTAACGCCGACGTCAAAACTCGGCAGATCATCCGCACGCGGCATACAGTAATCCATGAACGAGCCGCTCAGAAGCTGCCCGGTATCGGGATCATAGACCGCGTTTTCCAGCAATGCCTGACCGATGCCCTGCGCCACGCCGCCATGCACCTGCCCCTCGACAATCATCGGGTTTATGATGTTACCAAAATCGTCAACGGCGACGAATTTTATCACCTTCACAACGCCGGTGCCGGGATCAATTTCGACTTCGGCAATATGGGTGCCGGCCGGAAACGTGAAATTGGTCGGGTCATAAAACGAGGTCTCTTTCAGGCCCGGTTCAATCTCGCTGGTCGGGAATTTATGCCCCGTATAGGCCTGCAACGCCAGTTCGGCAAAAGCCAATCCGCGATCCGTGCCCGCTACCGTGAAGTGGCCATTTTCGAATACGATATCGCCCTCGCCAGCCTCCAGCACATGCGCCGCGATCTTGCGCGCCTTGGCGATCACCTTGTCCAGGGCCACCTGAATGGCCGACATGCCAACGGCGCCGGAACGCGAACCATAGGTGCCCATACCGAATTGCACCTTGTCGGTGTCGCCATGTACAATCTCGACACTCTCAATCGGAATGCCAAGCCGGTCCGACACCAGTTGCGCGAATGTGGTTTCATGCCCCTGCCCGTGGCTGTGCGCACCGGTCAGCACTTCGACGCTGCCCGTGGGATTAACCCGCACCTCGGCGGATTCCCACAAACCGACACCGGCGCCCAGCGACCCCACCGCCGCCGACGGCGCGATCCCGCAGGCTTCGATATAGGCGGAAAAGCCGATGCCGCGCCGCATGCCGCGCGCCTCCGCCTCGCGCCTGCGTTGCGGGAAATTCGCGTAATCAATCATCCGGCAGGCCTCATTGAGCGACGCCTCGTAATCCCCAACGTCATAGGCCATGATCACCGGCGTCTGATGCGGGAATTTGCGGATGAAGTTCTTGCGCCGGAATTCCGCCGGATCCTCGCCCAGTTCCCGCGCGGCTGTTTCCACCAGCCGCTCAATGACAAAGGTAGCTTCCGGGCGGCCCGCGCCACGATACGCATCCACCGGTGCGGTATGGGTCAACACCCCGTCCACCTCACAATAGATTGCCGGCAAATCATACTGTCCCGACAATAGCGTGGCATAAAGATATGTCGGCACGGACGCCGAAAAAAGCTGTAAATAGGCGCCAAGATTGGCTTTGGTTTTTACCCTCAGCCCCAACATCTTGCCATTGGCGTCAAGTGCCAGTTCCGCATGAGTCTGATGATCGCGGCCATGCGCGTCGGAAACAAAACTTTCCGACCGGTCCGCGATCCATTTCACCGGACGCCCGACCTTTTTCGAGGCCCAGACACAGACGGTTTCTTCCGAATAAATAAATATCTTTGAACCAAATCCGCCGCCCACATCGGGTGCAATCACCCGCAGCTTGTTTTCCGGCGCAACGCCAACAAAGGCCGACAACACCAGCCGCGCCACATGCGGATTCTGACTGGTGGTGTAAAGTGTATAAACACCTGTGCCCTTGTCATATTCACCGACGGCCGCGCGCGGCTCCATCGCATTCGGGATCAACCGGTTATTGGCAATATCCAGGCTGACTACCTTCGCCGCATTGTTGAAGGCTGCTTCGGTCGCGGCCTTATCGCCCAGTTCCCATTCAAAGCAGGTATTGCGCGGCGCTTCCGGATGGACCTGGGGCGCATCCGGGGCCTGCGCACCACTAACCGCCGTCACCGAGGCAAGTTCACCATAGCTGACATCGACAAGTTCCGCCGCATCCCTGGCCTGGGCTGCGGTTTCGGCGATCACCACCGCCACATGGTCGCCCACATACCGCACATGGGTCAGCGCTAGTACCGGATGTGCCCCGGTTTTCATTGGACTGCCATCCTTGGAGTGCACCAGCCAGCCACAGATCAGCCCACCCAGGCCATCGGCGGCGACATCCTTTCCCGTCAGCACCAAAATGACGCCGGGCGCCGCGAGCGCATCAGCAAAATCAATATCATCGACAGTGGCGTGCGCATAAGGGGACCGGACAAAACATGCATAGGCCTGGCCCGGTCGGCAGATATCATCCGTATAGTGACCGTTTCCGGTAATAAAGCGGAAATCTTCCTTGCGCGGAACAGAAGCGCCAATGCCGGTAGCCTTCTTTGCGTCGATGGCGTTCATGACGTGTGCTCCCTCTCTGCTAATCCGGGATGATTAAAGTACTTCCGATGCGGCTTTGATCGCCTTGACGATATTGTGATAGCCGGTGCAGCGGCAAAAATTACCTTCCAGCTCGTGACGGATCGTGGTTTCATCCGGTTTGGGAATGCGTCGCAGCATATCAACCGCAGTCATGATCATCCCCGGCGTGCAAAAGCCACATTGCAGCCCGTGATGTTCCTTGAACGCTTCCTGAACCGGATGCAGTTTGTCACCGTCCGCAAGCCCTTCGATCGTGCGCACCAGCGCGCCCGCCGCCTGCATCGCCAGCACCGTGCAGCTTTTTACCGCCTTGCCATCCACATGCACCACGCATGCGCCGCACTGGCTTGTGTCGCAGCCAACATGGGTGCCGGTAAGCTGCAAGTTTTCGCGAAGATAATGCACCAGAAGGGTGCGCGGCTCGACATCGGCTGATACCTGCTTGCCGTTCACCTGCATTGCTACAACAGTCATTTGCCGCCCTCCATTGCGTACCTGCTTTTATTCTAAACCAGATTTGTAATCTGCCCTATAGGACAAACATCAATGTCAAAGCCGCCATCACAAGGATCAAAGCGGTGATCCATAATGCCGGGTTAAGCCCGCCTGAGGACGAAAGTTGCGGTTCTGCGACAGATTCCGCCGCAGCACTGCCCCCCAGGATGGCGCTGAAATTACCGAAAAACTCTTCGGATAATTTCTTTGCCGTCCCGTCGATCAGGCGCTGGCCGATCTGCGCAAGCTTGCCGCCGACACTTGCCTGCACCGAATAGCGCAGCACGGTAAAGCTGCCGTCTTCTGTCAATGAGACCTTTGCAACTCCCTTGGCGAACCCCGCGGCGCCCCCCTTGCCCTGGCCCGTCAGCGTATAACTGTCGGGTGGATTAACATCTGACAGCACCACCGACCCCTTGAATGTCGCCTTTACCGGGCCGACCGAGGCGGTAACCGCCCCTTCCATTTCCGTATCGCTGAGCTTTGTAATCGACTGACAACCGGGAACACTCTGTTGCAGAATTTCGGGATCGTTCAATGCCGCCCAAACTTTATCCTTTGGCGCGGGAATACGAAACTCGCCGGACATTTCCATATGGCGTTACTCTGACTTTCGGTTCAAATCACGGCCAGCCGGCGCCCGCGACCTTCACCTCGATGGTTTCAATGCGCCCGGTACGCGATTCTCTGCTGGACACGGGATGACTGTCCTTGGCGGTGGCCAGAAAAAGTGTCTTGCGGTCCGGCCCGCCAAGTGCGCAGGCGAACGCCTGATTTTCAACTTCAACCTTGTCCGTTACCTTGCCACCTTCAACAACACGCAGGCACGCGCCGCTAATCGGTGACGCCACCCAGATACCGCCTTCGGCATCGAGCGCAATGCCATCCGGCAACGCTCCTTCCATCTTTGCCCATAGCCGCCGGTTGCTCAGGCTGCCGTCCGCAGCAATATCAAAGGCAGTCAGACACGCGCCCATGGATTCCCCAACGATCAGCGTCTTGCCATCCGGCGTAATCACTGTGCCGTTGGGAAACTGAATGTCCGCCGCCGCGACCTGCGCCTTGCCATCCGGGGTGACAAGCACGATCTCGGCATTTTTTCGCGGTGCGCGATTGTGCAGATCATAGCCGAAATTTCCGACATAGGCGCGGCCCTTCGCGTCCACGACCATATCGTTACAATCAAAGCTCGCAAGCTTCGACAAATCCGCATATTGGGACAGTTTGCCATCAGCGCCACGCACCAGCAGTTTGCGGTCCTTCATCGAAACAATCAGCAGCCGCCCGTCGGGCAGCCAGCCAAGACCGGATGGCGAATTTTCCACTGTAGCAACGATTTCGGACTTTCCGTTCAGATCAACGGCAATCACATTCGGCCCGTGCATATCGGAAAACCACAGCCTGCCCTCATGCCAGCGCGGCCCTTCCGGAAAACATAACCCATCCATCAGAGTTTTCGTATTAGGCATCGTTCCCTCCCTGCATTTTTTTGCTGTTGCTTGCAGATATTAAACAGGACTTGCCTCAAAGATAATAGAGGAAAAGCGTAGCCGCCAGCAGCACCGCCACCCACAATACGGTAATACTGATGGGCGCCGTACGGGCCAGCACCCCATGCGGGCCGTGGGCATGATAAATCAGTCCAATGGCTCTCTGGACCAGGAACTTTCCCGCGGCCACGGTCTTTACGCCAACAGCATCACGCAGGCGCTCAAAAAAACCGGTACAGACGGGAATAAGGCGCCGGTAAAACCAATCGGTGTCCAAATTGGTCGAGCGAAGTTCGGGCGGGTAAATCCCGGTACGCATCAGCAATGTGAAAGCCAGCGCCGAGAACAACAGCAATTGCATCTGTGTGACAACGTGATCCAGCGTATAGGGAATAAATGTCACAGGGTATGGCAGCATGCCGTACAGCAGTCCCGGGAACACCCCGATAAGGATGCACAGCACCGACATAATACCCATTGCCCAAAGCATATTCATCGGCGCTTCCCGGCAGCGAATGCCGCTGTCATGAGCAAAGAACGCGAAATAGGGAATTTTGATGCCTGAATGATGAAAAACGCCTGCCGAGCCAAATAACAGCACCAGCCACACAATCCAGTGCCCCTCCTCTGCCGTCGCAGCCAGGATCATGCCCTTGGAAACAAATCCCGCAAAGAGCGGAAAGGCGGATATCGATGCGGCGCCCACCAGACAGAACCCCGTAGTCCAGGGCATGGACTTATATAATCCTCCCAGTTCTGATCCTTTCGCGGTCCCGGTGCGCAGCAACACCGCGCCGACGCTCATGAACAATAATCCCTTGAACAGGATATTATTCACCGCATGGGCCACGGCGCCATTGATGGCCATTTCCGTGCCAAGGCCTATCCCCACGACCATGTAGCCTAACTGGTTGTTCAGGCTGTAGGCCAACACCCGGCGCAGATCATTCTCGATCACCGCATAGAAAATCGGGAATGCCGTCATCACCGCGCCAATAGGGATCAGCAGGCTTTCACCGGCAAAGCCCCGCGCCAAAGCGTAAATAGCCAGCTTGGTTGTAAAGCTGCCAAGCGCCACCGTGCCGGTGACGGTAGCTTCGGGATAGGCGTCCTGCAACCAGTTATGCAGCAACGGAAACGCACACTTAATGCCAAACCCGAGAAATATCGCCCATGTCGCGACGCTGCCAAGCTGCATCTGCGAAAACTCGACAGAGCCGGTTTCGCGCGCCAGCAGGATTGTTCCAAACAGTAACAGCAAACCGGAGCCCATCTGGATAATCAGATATCGCATGCCCGCGGCATAGGCATGTTCCGTACGCCGCGCCCAGATCAGAAATACCGTGGCGACAGCCGTCACCTCCCAAAACACAAACAGGGTGATTAAGTCACCTGCCAGGGCCGCGCCGATGGCGGCGCCTGCGGTCACAAGCATTGCGACATGCTGCATGGTATCGCGCACATGCAGCGAATAAAGCGCCACAACAAACGCGGCAATGTGAAAAATCGTGGCAAAAACCAGGCTTAGCGTATCGATACGAAGCGTAACGATACTGTAGTCAAAAAACTGAAGGATCCCCTGATCCAACGGGTTGACCAAAAACAGATGCACAAGACCAAGCACAGGCACCAAAAGCGTCAGGATCTTGCGCGGCATTTCACGCAAAAATGGCAGCAGCAGTGCGCCTACAATAAAGAAAACTGCCGGTGTCAGCCCATCAATCATAATAATCCTCACCGCGCATCAGCACCAGCCGCATCACTTTTGCTACAAGTACCAATCCGACACAGCCAATAAAACCGTACCAGGCGTAAAATGCGGGCCATGCCTCGAAGGCAAAAACACTGTGGCGCGGCAACACCAGATCAAGCAGGGCAAAAAAAGCGCAGGCTGCAAACAGCCCGTAAATAATCTTGTTCAGATTTCCGGGCCGCTCGAGCCAATAATCTTTTTCTTCTTTATCTTCTTTTTCTTCATTCTCAACTGAATCGGGCATCGTTTCTCCTATGGTCCAAGGACCGGTAAAACAAACTCCGCGATGGCCGGGCCGACAAAATATATCAGCACGGATAAAACACCGGTAATACACGCTGGAACGACACACCATAAAGGTGCTTCACGTACCCGCAGCTGACTGATCGTGGAAACCTCCTGGCCTTGCGGCTGGGGACGGTCCTTTTCGCCTTGCAGCGGCAGAAAAAACCCCCGCGCCACCACTGGTATCAGATAGGCGACGCTCAATACGGACGACAACATCCAAACGCCTATCATCACCTGCTGCCCGGAATCAGCCGCCCCAATCATCAAGAACCACTTGCTCCATGCGCCCCCACTTGGGGGGATGCCAATTATACTGAGCGCGGCCAATAGAAAAGCCCCGAATGTAAACGGCATCAGCCGCCCAAGTCCGCGCATCTCGCTGATATTTCTTTTTCCGCTGGCCACATAAATCGCCCCCGCGCACATGAACAGCGTTATCTTGCCAAGCGCGTGCGCAACAAGTTGCAGGACCCCGCCAACCATCCCCATCACCGACGCAAGTGAAACGCCCAGGGTAACATATGCCAACTGGGCAATCGTCGAATAGGCCAGCCGCGCCTTGAGTTCGTCTTTTCTGAGCGCGACAAATGACGCGATGATCAGGCTGACCGCCGCCACCCAGATCATCCATTCACTTGCATGCGTTTCAGAAAGGAAGCCGACGCCAAAAATATAGATACCAACTTTAAGGACCGTGAAAACCCCCGCCTTTACGACTGCGACCGCATGTAAAAACGCGCTGACAGGCGTTGGCGCCACCATTGCCGCCGGTAACCAGAAATGAAACGGCATCAAGGCCGCTTTGCCCGCACCGAAAAGATACAGGGCAAACAAAATTGCCGCCTGCGGTCCTTCAATTTTTCCCGTCAGGATACCGCCCGGAGTAAAATCAAGGGTTCCGGCAATCCACCAGGTCCAGACAATTGCCGGCAGGAAAAATAAAATTGAGGTCGTCAGCAGGACGCTAATATAAATCCTGGCGCCTCTTTTGGCGGCATCCGTCTCATGGTGCAGGACCAGCGGGTATGTTGACAACGTGAGCATTTCGTAAAACAGAAAAAGCGTGATCATATTGCCCGCAAAGGCAATTCCCATCGTGCTCGCCATCGCCAATGCAAAACAGATATAAAAGCGCGTTTGATGCGGGTAATTTTTACTACGCATATAGCCGATGGAATATACGGTGATGACAATCCACAAGGCCGACGCCACCAATGCAAAAATCAGCCCTATCGGCTCCACAAAGAACGATATCGGCAGGCCGGGTAACATCTGCACAACACGCAGCTGGGCTGTCGCGCCCGCAAGATAGTTCATCAGCAACCACACGACCGTGCCGCACAGGGCGGTTGCAATAAGCAGGCTGGCTGTCTCGCGAATATTTGGAAAGCGGTCGGCAACGCCAATTACTAACGCGCCCAACCCCGGCAACAGCAACGTCAACCCAAGGGCAAGCTCCGGGGTAAGACCTTCAATCATGGTCCCACCTGCATGGACAATCCCGGATGAGGATCAAAGAACAGCGCGTTGGCGGCGGCACGCGCAGAAGAAACCGTAAACTCTGAATTGATCCCCAGCGCCAGGCAACTGATCGTCAACACCCAAAGTGGGGCCAGCATACTCAGTGGCGCTTCTGTAACTTTATTGCCTTCAGGGGAAGGCTGCAAATAGGCCGCCTCCACAATCCGGCCAAAATAAATCAACGCCAACAGAGACCCCGCGACCATGGCAAATGCGACCGGCCACCAGCCGCGTTCCAGCGCTCCGAGTACTAAATACCACTTGCTGATAAAGCCGACGGTGGCGGGAATTCCGATCATACTCAGTCCCCCGATAACAAATGCCGCCATCGTCCACGGCATTCTGTGGCCAAGCCCGCGAAACGTCGAAATTGAACATGATCCCGTGCGATAGACGACACAGCCCACCGCCAGAAGCAGGCCGGACTTCATGATCGCATGATTGAACAAATGCAAAAATGTAGCCGTTAGCCCGGTAATATTCGCAAAGCTGACGCCAACGAGAATATAACCAACCTGCGCGACGCTTGAATAAGCAAGCAGGCGCTTGATATTAGACTGAAAGATCGCCACCCCTGACGCAACAAAAATTGCCGCGAGTCCAAGGGGTAAAAACAGAGTTTGCAGCACTTGCGCATCGAAGTGAAGGTTTGGGCTGAAGACCGTGTAAAGAAACCGCAGGCTCGCATATACCGCTACTTTGGTTGCTGTTCCGGCGAGAAACGCCGACACCATTGAAGGCGCGTAGGTATAGGCATTTGGCAACCACTGATGCAGCGGAAAAATGGCCAGCTTGAGACCAAAGCCGATAATGATAAATGCAAACCCCACGCGCAGCGTGCTGCTATCGCCGATATCTGTTATCCGAAGCGCCATATCGGCCATGTTGAGGGTTCCGGTCAGCGCGTAAACAAGACCCAACCCGATAACATAAAAGGTTGCCCCGATTGTGCCCACTAACAGGTAAGTGAAGGCCGCCGTCAGCGCACGCTTGTCCCGCGACGCACCCATGGCGACAAGCACATAGGTCGACAGCGACGAAATTTCCAGGAACACAAACAGGTTAAAGGCGTCGCCGGTACTGGTCACCCCCAACATGCCTGCAAAACACAAAAGCAGCAGTGTGCAAAAAAGTGGCTGGGCTTCCGGGGAAATTTCCCGCTCCACACTTTTGCGCCCGTAAATCGCACACATCGTGCCGACCAACGAAACAAGCACAAGCACAAAGCTATTGGCCGCATCCAGCCGGAACTCAATCCCCCACGGCGGGGCCCAATCTCCAATGTGATAGGAAATCACCCCATTGGACAATACCTGAAACAGCAGAACAAGAGATCCGCCAAGAGCGAATGTCGTCGACGCCATCACCACGCCCCAGGCCAATAATGGGCGGCGCAACAAGGCGCACAGCGGTGCGGCCGCGAGCGGCACCAGTACCTCCAATACCGGAAGATGAGCCAACATCATTGCGCGCGCGCATCCTGTTGCTCCAGGGTGCGATCAATAACGAGTATTTCGTCCTCTTCAATCGTGCCGTAGGATTCATGGATCCGTACAGCAAGGGCCAGACCAATCGCCGTGGTCGCAACCCCCACAACAATTGCCGTCAGGATTAATACATGCGGCAGGGGATTGGAAAACACCTCCGTCTTGCCCGTAAGAATGGGGGCCGTGCCATCGGTAACCTTTCCAATGCTGATGTAAAGCATGAACACAGAAACCTGAAACATATTAAGGCCAACTATTTTTTTGATCAGATTTCCCCGTGATACAACGACGTAAAACCCCACGGCCATCAGCAGCATGACAGCCCAGTAGTTGTAATGCGCAAGAATGAAATTATATTCCATCACCATTCATCGTCCGCCAGATCTCTGGACTGATGTTCGGAAAAACACTGATAAATCACAAGCATCGTGGACGCCACCGTGATACCGACACCAAGTTCCACCAGAAAAATTCCCAGATGCTGCCCCGCCATGGGGTCATGTAATAGCACGTTGTAATCAAGATATTTACCGCCCAGGCCCAGCCCCGCAAAGCCCACCCCGATATAAATCAACAGGCCAATCGCCATCATTTTCATCGCGACATGCGTCGGTGCAACCCGGTGTATTTCCGCCACACCATAGACCAACCCATAAAGGACAAGTCCGGCCGCAAATATCACCCCGGCCTGGAATCCACCCCCCGGACCGAAGTCACCGTGAAACTGGACGTAAAGTGCAAACAGCAAAATTGGCGGGATCAGCAACTGTGCGGCTATCCGCAGAATAATGTGATGTCTCATTCCGGGTCGTCGCTTTTGCGCCGCTTGCGGGACGGCATGCCAACCCGCAGCAGAAGGATAACACCAACCCCAGCGGTGAATATCACGCCGGTTTCCCCCAACGTGTCAAACCCGCGATAACTGGCCAGAATGGCGCTGACGACATTGGGAATACCGATTTGCGCCTCGGTGCCCGTTATATATTCCGGCATGACGTATTGATGTGCGGGAGCATTGGCGTCCCCAAATGCTGGCATATCCATCGTGCCGTAGATCAGCATAATGGTTAGTCCTATCATAATCACCAGGGGTATATACTGACGTCCGTGGACCGGCTTTTCGAGCCTGCCGGTCAATGCAAGGGCGCCAAGAAACAGCACCGTCGTGATGCCCGCACCCACAGCAGCTTCGGTAAAGGCGACATCCACGGCGTCGAGCGTCACAAACAACCCCGCGCTCAGAAGGCTGAATACACTGCTCAACATAACGACCGCGAACAAATTACGTAAGCGGATGATCATGAAAGCGGTTGCGAGCAGAAACGCAAACAGCGTGATATCGACAAAATATTCTATGACTATTCCCCCTCGGCCTTGTCCGTGGTGCGGTCGTCAACGCGCCCCATCCCAAGTTTTGCAGTATAGGCAGCATTAATGAGGGCGTGTGTGGCGATAGGCGACGTAATGATCACAAACAGCACGATCAGAACGAGTTTCACGCCCGTAAGGTTAAAGCCACTCTGCAATAGCAGGCCCGCGAGCAGAAAACTGGCCCCCATCGTGTCGGTCAGGCCCGCCGCATGCAGGCGCGTATAAAAATCCGGCATGCGTAAAACGCCAATAGCCCCAACCAGCAGAAATCCGCTACCAATCAGTATCAGGCACCAGCTTGATAGATCTAGCAGAAACTGCATCCTACTCCGCTCCTGTGGTGTTCGCTGCAGACGACACTGGGTCTTTTTCCGCAGGGTGCTCAAGCGTCCAGTAGCGGAAAAACTTCAATATAGCGATTGTGCTGATGAAATTGATCAATGCATAAGCCAGCGCGATATCCAGAAAATCCGGGCGGCCGTTTAAAAACCCCATTACGGCAATCAGCAAAACCATCTTTGTACTGAACATATTTACAGCCAGCACCCGGTCATAAACGCTGGGACCATAAAACAGTCGCACCAATGCAATCGCCATTGTAATGAGTAACGTGACCGCCGCCGTGACAAACATGCTCATACACCCAATGCGCAAACGCGCGCATCCATATCACAACTTTCCGTTCCCCAGCTCAATTCTTCATGTAAGGCGTGAACAAGGATTTGGCCGCCCTGTTCCGCAATCTCAACGGAAATCGTACCGGGGGTCAACGTGATGCTATTGGCGAAAATAACGCGTCCCAGATCGGTCTCTTGACCAGCCGGGGCAAAAAACAGAACCGGTCTGATCGGCAATTTTGGGTCGAGAATGATGCGTGCGACGTTAATATTACTAACCAATATTTCGCGCGCCAGCCATCCCGCATATTCAAGCGTGCGCCATATGTGAGGATACTTCACACCGCTCTGACTACCCAGTCGCATACGCGAGGATAACCACACTACGAGACAGCAGGACGCCACCCCAAGCAACAGAATTTGCGCGCTAAAATGCCCCGACAGCAAAATCCATAGCGTAAAAAGAACAGCCCCAAGAGTGAGGTTATACTTCACTATCATTATTCGAACTCACGCTCTCCAGACAGCGCATCCCGCCGCCGGTGGTCCAATTACGGCATCTGAAATAATCGTCCTAAAACTAACGTTTGAAGAGAATATAAGCAAATTTGCCATTACTAAGTTTCATGTTAGCATTTTTCCACGGTGGAGCGGGGGACTTTACCAAGGGAATGCCGTCAGTAAAATGAATAATAGTAAAAACCAAGAAAAAGAAGCCGCTGTTATGGAAATAACGGGCGCAGTTAAGTGGTTTGATCCGGCAAAGGGGTATGGATTTATTGTCCCCGAAGGCGGCGGAGACGACGTGCTTCTGCATCATTCGTGTCTGCAACAGTCCGGCATGGACACCGCCTATCAGGGGGCTACCGTTCGGTGCGAAGTTGCCCAGTTTCCAAAAGGCATGCAGGCAGTTCGGGTTATCGACGTCGATAACACGACCGCGCTCCCGGAGGCCCAAAGTCGTGCACCTCGCCCGGATTCGGATATTCATACGCTGAGATCTGTCGGTGACTTTCAGACAGCAACAGTGAAATGGTTTAACCGGGTGCGCGGGTATGGCTTTGTTACACTGGGCACTGGCAAGTCGGATATATTCTTACATATGGAAACGTTGCGCGGGAGCGGCGTCGAGTCAGTTGATCCTGGTCAAACCGTCCATGTGCGAATCGGTGAAGGACCGAAAGGGCAAATGGTGGCTGAAATCAAAATTTAATGATGGCGCTTGGGCTCCGGAGCAATATGCGGCCGGATTGAATCCATGCATTAAATCTGGTCGCATATCGCTCCGGCATCCGTTATCAAGACCCATGCGGCACATAGTCTTTATCCTCATTCTCCTGCTAGCCCCAATTCCAGCGTTTGGGGCGCAAGACCGGCTGACTATCAGAACCTCCGGAGGCGATCTGGTTTTTATGATCGAATTAGCAGATACTCCACAAAGCCGAAACACAGGCTTAATGCACCGCAGGGAAATTTCTGCGGACGCGGGCATGTTATTTGATTTTACGAAAACTGCACCTGTAAGCATGTGGATGAAAAACACGCTTATCCCGCTCGACATGCTGTTCATCAAGCCTGACGGCACCATCGCCAACATTGCGGAGCGCACCGTTCCCGGTTCGCTTACCCCAATCGATTCGAAAGGGCCCGTTCTGGGGGTGCTGGAGCTTAACGGAGGAACGAGTGCACGGTTGAGGATAAAACCCGGGGACAAGGTCATTCATCCCGTTTTTGGCGACGCGCAATGACCCCGACTAATGAAAACGATCCGATTTTCGCCGCCGGGGCACCTATGCAGGAACCTTCCTCCGCCCCTATAGATTTTGCGGCGGGCGGGTGGGAATCCTATGTCAGCAACAGCCCTTTTACTGCGCCGCATGGCCAAATGTACCAAAAGATTGATACGGACGGCGCATGCTGGCGGGCATTTCTCGCGCAGAATATTCACTGCAATTCGGCGGGCATTGTCCATGGCGGCATGATGGTCACGTTCATCGACGCGCTGATGGGCCTGACGGTGG
>JAUSQH010000012.1 GCA_030652895.1 Alphaproteobacteria bacterium | reverse complement strand
TTGCATCTCGGTAATTATCTGGGGGCGATCCGCAATTTCGTGCGGCTACAGCAATCCTATTCGTGTCTGTATTGCGTGGTTGATCTGCACGCCATCACCATCTGGCAGGAGCCGGCGGAACTGCGCAACGCCACGCGTGAGGTCGCCAGCGCGTTCATCGCCGCCGGTGTTGACCCTAAAGCGCATATTATTTTCAACCAGAGCCAGGTGCCCCAGCATGCGGAACTGGCGTGGATATTCAACTGCGTGGCGCGTATGGGCTGGCTGAACCGCATGACCCAGTTCAAGGACAAGGCGGGCAGCAATCGCGAAAAGGCCAGCGTCGGCCTGTATGCCTATCCCAATCTGATGGCGGCCGATATTCTGGCCTACCGCGCAACGCATGTACCAATTGGCGAGGATCAGACCCAGCATCTGGAGCTGGCCCGCGATATCGCGCAAAAATTCAATACGGATTTCAGTGTGCCGGATTTCTTTCCACAGCCCGAAGCCCTGCTGCAACCCGAAGGCGCGCGCATAATGTCGCTCAAGGACGGCAGCAAGAAAATGAGTAAATCGGACCCCTCCGATCTGTCGCGCATCAATCTGAACGACGACGCCGACTCCATCGCCAAAAAAATCCGCAAGGCCCGCACCGATCCCGAACCTCTGCCGGCCAGCAAGGATGGCCTGGCGGAACGGCCGGAGGCCCGTAATCTGGTGGGCATCTATGCCGCCCTGGCCGACTGCGGCGCGGAAGATGTGCTGCGCGAGTATGCAGGGGCGGAGTTTTCGCGCTTCAAGGGGCAACTGACTGATTTATGCGTGGAAAAGCTGGGACCGATCGGCGCGGAAATGAAACGGTTGACCGCGGACCCGGCCTATGTCGAAGCTATTCTGGCGGATGGCGCGGCCCGGGCGCGGGCCATTGCCGCGCCGATTTTGGCTGAGGTGTATGATGTGGTAGGCTTAATCCGCTCCCCTTAACTGTGAGGCCCAAATGCGAATGATTGAGACACTACGCGAATCGCTGGCGACAGCGCGGCAGCGTGTTCCAGTGCGGGTGTTACGCTGGGTTGCTGGTGCGCTGGTGCTTCTGCTGGTGATCTATTATCCCGTCGGCATGCTGTGGTGGCACACGATTAATGATGATCTCGGCTTTGACGTGAGCCCCGACAGCCTGTCCCCCGGGCAAAGCCACGCCGTGGCGGTGGCGGCGGCCCTGGTGGACCGCGAAGTCAATCAAACCGGCTGGGTCGCCAACAATCCGTTTTTTACCCCCAGCGCCCTGCTTGACAATATGCCTGCCTATCAGCAGGGCATTGTGTCGGCGCTGGCGCGGTTTTCGTTCGAGCTGGCCGATCAGATCGGCCGCACACGGGGATCAAGCGAGATCGATGCGGATCTGAAAAATGCTTCCGGCTTGCTGCAATATTCGGGCACCGTCTGGATGTGGGATCCTTCAGTCAGCCTAGCGCCGACCGCGACCTCTGAAGAACAGTATGAAAAGGCGCGCAAGGCGCTGGAAAGATACAATCTGCGTCTGGCGAATGGCGAGGCGGTGTTTGAACGGCGCGGCGATAATCTGCTGGCGACAATGGAACGCATCGCTCTTGATATTGGGTCGAGCTCAGCCGTGCTGGAACGTCAGGTGGCCGAACATTCCTCGGATTTCCTCGATTTTCAGGCCGATGACATGTTCTACAATATCAAGGGGCAGACCTACGCCTACTATATCGTTCTGCGGGCGTTAGGCGCGGATTTTGAGAATGTGCTGGCCGACCGCGAATTGTCCGGTGTGTATGGCCAGATGCTGAACAGCCTGCATGAGGCGGCGGCTCTGGACCCGTGGGTGGTTACCAATGGCGCGCCGGACGGGCTGTTTCCCAATGCGCATCTGGCGGCGCAGGGCTTTTACCTGCTGCGCGCCCGCACCCAGTTGCGCGAAATCAGCGATATTTTGCGAAAATAAAAAAACGGCTTATGGGAACCCAATATAGGAAATAGCGTGATTCCCGATAAGGTGCGCGAAATTGCTTGAAACATGCGCCGATTCCGCTATGATGTAGCGACAATTTGACGTTTTTGAGTGGGCCGCTGGCCCACTTTTTCGTTCAGGACACTATATTCAGGACACGCGGTCACGCATGACGCTTACCGGGCAAATGGACCTGATCAGCCGGATCGAGGCGATATTGGCCCCATCGGCCGAGGCCATGGGGTTTGAGCTGGTGCGTATCCGCTATGGCGGCGGTGTGCGGCCAGTGTTGCAGATTATGGCCGAGCGGGAAAATGGCGAAATGAGCGTGGCGGACTGCGCCAAGCTTAGCCGGACGGTTTCCGCCCTGCTGGATGTGGAAGACCCGATTTCGGAAGAATATGTGCTGGAAGTTTCGTCACCCGGCATTGACCGTCCGCTGACCCGGCCAAAAGATTTTATCCGCTATGCTGGGCATTTGGCGAAGCTTGAAGTGACGCCCCCGGTACAGGGACAGCGCCGATTTCGGGGCACGTTGGTGGGATTGACGGGGGCCGCTGAAGATATACTTCGGCTGGCGCCGGAAACAGGGGAGGCCGTGGAAATTCCCCTCGCGCAGATTACCAGGGCGCAATTGGTGTTGACGGACGCGCTGATTGCGGAAAGTTTGAAACGCAAACCGCAGGCGGATTTGCAAGAAGACTCTGAACAAGAAGATTCTGAAGGAGCAGTGTAAAATGGCGGGTGCGGCGGTAAGTGCGAACAGACTTGAATTATTGCAGATCGCGGATGCGGTGGCGCGTGAAAAGAGCATCGAACAGGACGTCGTTCTGGGCGCGATGGAGGAGGCCATACAGAAGGCCGCCAAATCACGCTATGGCGCTGAAAATGAAATTCGCGTCGAAATTGACCGCAAAACCGGCGACATACGCCTGCACCGTTTGCTTGAAGTGGTGGAGCAACCTGAAGTGCTGGCGCGCGAGATTGCCATTGTCGACGCCAGACGGCGTAATCCGGCAGCAGAAGTCGGCGATTTTATTTCTGAAGAACTGCCGCCGCTGGAATTTGGCCGTATCGCCGCGCAAACCGCCAAACAGGTGATTGTGCAAAAAGTACGTGACGCGGAGCGCCTGCGGCAATTTGAGGAATATAAGGACCGCATTGGCGAAATCATCAACGGCATTGTCAAGCGTGTTGAGTATGGCAATGTGATTGTCGACCTTGGCCGTGCGGAGGCAATCTGCCGGCGCGATGAATTGCTGCCGCGCGAAAATTTCCGCAATGGCGACCGCATCCGCGCGTTTATTTTCGACGTGCGCAGCGAAGCAAAGGGGCCGCAGATTTTTCTGTCACGCACCCATCCGCGCTTCATGGCCCTGTTGTTCGGGCAGGAAGTTCCGGAAATTTATGACGGCATCATCGAGATCAAGGCCGTCGCGCGGGACCCCGGCAGCCGTGCCAAAATCGCTGTCCTGTCGAACGATTCGTCCATCGACCCCGTTGGCGCCTGCGTCGGCATGCGTGGTTCGCGCGTTCAGGCGGTGGTTAATGAATTGCAGGGCGAAAAAATCGATATCATCCAGTGGAACCCGGACAATGCCGCCTTTATCGTCAACGCCCTGGCGCCGGCTGAAGTCATGAAGGTCGTGCTGGATGAAGATGTAAAGCGCATCGAGGTTGTCGTGCCCGATGATCAGCTGAGTCTGGCGATTGGCCGGCGGGGGCAGAATGTGCGTCTGGCGTCGCAGCTGACCGGATGGGAAATTGATATTCTTACCAATTCGGAAGAATCCGAGCGCCGTCAAAAGGAATTTAGCGAGCGCACGGAGCTGTTCATAAATGGCCTTGACGTGGATGAAGTGGTTGGCCAGCTGCTGGCCACGGAAGGTTTTACCAGCATGGAAGAAGTGGCCTATGTGCCTCTGGAAGAGCTGGTGGATATTGAAGGCTTTGATGAGGATATGGCGGAAGAACTCCAAAATCGCGCCCGTGAATTCCTTGATGAAGCCACGTCGAAGGCGGAAACGGAACGTCGTGACCTTGGTGTTTCCGATGAAATCGCGGGACTGGAAGGGCTTACTCCGGCAATGATGGTGACGCTGGGCAAGGCCGGCATCAAGAGCCTTGACGATCTGGCGGATTTGTCCAGTGACGAGCTGATCGGCTGGACGGAAACCGTCGATAGCGTCAAAAAGCGGACGCCAGGCCTGCTTGACGGGTTTGATCTGTCAGAGGATGACGCCAATACGATCATCATGGCCGCGCGCGCCCACTGGTTTGCTGAAGAAGATGCAGCACAAGATGCCGCCAAAGAAGGGAATTAAACAAGACGGCGATGAAACTGGCCCGTTGCGGCGCTGTATAGCAAGCGGAGAAAGTTTGCCGTCAGAAGGTCTGATCCGGTTCGTCGTATCGCCGGATGGGGCGCTGGTTCCTGATCTGGCGGCGGAACTTCCTGGGCGCGGACTGTGGATGACGGCCCATCGTGACGCGCTGACGAAAGCCCTGGCCGGCAAGGGGTTTTCACGTGCGGCTAGGCGCCAGATTACAGTGCCGCCTGATTTTGGCGATCAGATAACGGCGCTGTTGCTGCGCCGCACGATGCAACTGCTGGGCATCGCCCGCAAGGCCGGGGTTGCAATTTGCGGACGCGAAAAAGTCGAAGCGCAGGCCCGGGCTGGAAAAATCGGTGTGCTTATCGCCGCCGCTGACGGATCGGAAGACGGTAAGACAAAGCTGTTACGTCTTGCAAAGGCTGTAACGCCGGATATTTATTATGTCAGTTGGCTTAGTGCCGCTGAATTGAGTTTGGCATTTGGCCGGGAAAATGTGATACATGCTGCTATCGCGAAGGGGCGTTTAGCAGACCGGTTTCTCATTGAAGCGGATCGTCTGCTGGGCTTTCGCGGAAAATCGGGCTAAATCATTCTTTTGGCCGTATATTGGGGTGGGTGAGATGAAACCCGCTAATATTCTATCACACTAGGTTGTAGGCCAGTTTGATGGTAGCAGGCGCCACGTCTGAATCATTGCGTGGAAACGAGATAAAGGGCTGTAATGAGCGAGTCGAAAGATTCTGGTGATACGGAACTTGGCGCAGGCGCCAAGCGTACACTTAGTCTGAAAAAAACCGTTGGCGTCGGACAGGTCCGCCAAAGCTTTTCCCATGGCCGGACCAAAGCCGTTGTTGTCGAGCGCAAGCGCAAGCGTACTTTGACCCTCAAGGGTGATGACGAGTCCGCAGACGAAGTGAAATCCGAAGCGGCGCCAGCACCGGCTGGTGAACCCGCGCCCGCGCCCGCGCCGGCCGAGGCCGCCAAGCCTGCACCGGCTCCACAGCCGCAGTCACCTGCCGTCAAACGAGCGCCGGAAAAAAC
>JAUSQH010000575.1 GCA_030652895.1 Alphaproteobacteria bacterium | reverse complement strand
CTCTCCC
Organism: Alphaproteobacteria bacterium; assembly: GCA_030652895.1. Lineage (GTDB taxonomy): Bacteria > Pseudomonadota > Alphaproteobacteria > UBA11222 > UBA11222 > UBA11222. The sequence goes on along the minus strand of JAUSQH010000575.1, from coordinate 1,295 downwards.
TTACCAAGGGAGTGCTCTACCACTGAGCTACCGCAGCAATGCGCCTGCGCCGGAAATGACGGGCAAGGCGGCAAGTGGCGCGCAACCTGCCATAGGCGCGCCCTGTTCGCAAGGATTGATATCCCTGTTTAGGTCTCCGGCATAGTGCGTTTGCGCGCGGCCAGGGTGCGCAGGCGCAGCGCATTGAGGCGGATGAAGCCTTCGGCGTCTTTCTGGTCATAGGCGCCGCGGTCATCCTCGAAGGTCACCAGCGCGCCGGAATACAGCGATTTCGGGCTTTTTCGGCCAACAACCATGACATTGCCCTTGTACAGTTTCAGGCGCACCTCGCCTTCCACATGTTCCTGGCTTTTGTCGATCAGCGCCTGCAGCATTTCGCGTTCGGGCGCGAACCAGAAACCGTAATAGACCAGTTCCGCATACCGCGGCATCAGGCTTTCCTTCAGATGCATGGCTTCACGATCCAGTGTCAGGGATTCCATGGCCCGGTGCGCGACATGCAGAATGGTTCCGCCCGGCGTTTCATAAATGCCGCGCGACTTCATGCCCACAAACCGGTTTTCCACCAGATCAATACGGCCAATGCCGTTTTCACGCCCCAGCCCGTTCAGGCCAGCCAGCATGGCGGCGGGCGATAGAGGTTTGCCGTTCAGACCAACCGGATTGCCATGTTTGAATTCTATCGTGATTTCCGTGGTTTTGTCGGGCGCGTCCTGCGGGGAAACGGTGCGCATGTAGACGGCCTCGGGGGCCTCGATCCACGGGTCTTCCAGCACTTTGCCTTCGGATGAGGAATGCAGCAGATTGGCGTCGACCGAAAAGGGCGCTTCGCCGCGTTTGTCCTTGGGCACGGCTATCTGATGCTTTTCAGCATATTGAATAAGATCGCTGCGCGATTTGAAATCCCATTCCCGCCACGGCGCAATCACCCGGATGTCCGGGTTCAGCGCGCAGGCCGCCAGCTCAAAGCGCACCTGATCATTGCCTTTGCCGGTGGCGCCATGCGCAATGGCGTCGGCGCCGGTTTCAGTGGCGATCTCAATCAGCCGCTTGGCGATCAGCGGGCGCGCAATGCTCGTGCCCAGCAGATACACGCCTTCATACAGCGCATTGGCGCGAAACATCGGAAATACGAAATCACGCACAAACTCTTCGCGCATATCTTCGACATAGATGTGCTTGATACCCAGCATCTCGGCTTTTTTGCGCGCCGGCGCCAGTTCCTCGCCCTGTCCCAGATCAGCCGTAAAGGTGATTACCTCGCAGCCATAGGTCTCCTGCAGCCATTTCAGGAT
>JAUSQH010000561.1 GCA_030652895.1 Alphaproteobacteria bacterium | reverse complement strand
AATCGGCGAAGCGCAGGGTTTGAAGGACCCAACGCTGTTCGACATTTCCCTGAAGCTGGAAAATCTGGACTATCCAGGTTTTGCCAATTCGGCATTGGGGACGCATCTGACGGCGCTTGCCCTAACCGCGTCGATTGAGGGCGCATGGTCCACGGAAACTGGCATTGCAGGGATCCGGCAATGGCGCGATGCGGGCGGCGTTGCCCAGCTCAAGGCTGCAGAGATAGATTGGGGCCCGCTTAAGCTGAATGCTGCGGGAACCCTGGCCCTTGACGCACAGGACAGGCTGATCGGGTCCCTGACCGCCAGGCTTATTGGCTATGACGGGTTGATCAAGGGATTACAGGGAGCGGGTCAGCTTAACAAAGACGAGGCGCAGGCGGCGACCACGGGATTGGGAATTATCGCCATGGCCGCAGGCGGAAAAAATGGCGAACTGGTCTTGCCGTTGGTGCTTCAGGACGGCGAAATGTTCATCGGACCTCTGCGCGTCGCAAAGCTGAAGCCGCTTTATTAGGATGTTTTATCCGTCGGCGCTTTGCGCGCCGTGCGCCCGAAATCCGGTTCCGCGGTGTCCTGCCCGGCCTCGATGATCTGCTTACGGATGGCGCGGGTGCGGGTAAAGGCGTCGAACAGCGCATCCCCTTCGCCCCAGCGGATCGCGCGCTGTAGCGCGCTAATATTTTCTGTGAACCGGCCAAGTATCTCCAATACCGCTTCCCGATTATTCAGAAAAATGTCCCGCCACATGGTTGGGTCGGATGCGGCTATGCGGGTTGAATCCCGGAACCCGCTTGCGGAATATTTGATGACTTCGGTTTGCGTGACTTCTTCCAGATCGGCCGCTGTGCCCACCATGTTATAGGCAATCAGATGCGGCAAATGGCTGACGACGGCCAGCACCAGATCATGATGTTCGGGCGTCATGAAGTCGACATTGCTGCCACAGCGCCGCCAGAAATTCGTTAATTGGTCAACAGCACCGCGATCTGCACCCGGCGGCGGCGTCAGAATGCACCAGCGATTGTCGAACAACTCCGCGAAGCCGGATTCCGGACCGGAATATTCTGTACCTGCAACCGGATGCGCGGGAATGAAGTGCACACCTTCCGGCACGAACGGGCCAACATCGCGCACAACGGCGGTTTTTACCGACCCCACATCCGTAATAATGGCGCCAGGCTTAAGGGTGTCCTGAATTTCCTGCGCCAACGCCCCATATGTACCCACGGGCGTGCACAGGATCACAAGATCCGCATCTTCCACTGCTTCTGCCGGCGTCACGGCGACGCTGTCGACAAACCCCAACCGCAGGGACGTTTCCCGGGTCTGTTCACTGCGCGCGGTGCCAACAATATGACCGGCAAGGCCCGCACGTTTCGCCGCCCACGCGATTGATGACCCGATCAGCCCAAGGCCAATCAGGGCTATGCGGTCAAATGCACCATCAGACATGTGGCTCGCCCCGCACGAATTCACTCAGCACCCGGATGACATCCCTGTTTTCCTGCTCCGTACCCACAGTCAGCCGCAGACATTGCGGCAGGCTATAGCCTTCCATGCGCCGCACGATCAGCCCGTTCTTGCGCAAAAATGCATCGGCGGCCGCCGCGTCACGTCCAGCCTCCGCGGGAAATGTGATCAGCAAAAAATTGGCGACACTTGGATCGCTGAACAGGCCAAGCTTCTGCAATTCATCGGCCAGCCAGCCGCGCCATTTTTCCGTGTGTGTGGCCACAGCTTCGGTGAAAGCTGTGTCCTGCAACGCAGCAATTCCCGCCGCCTGCGCAGGCAGGTTGACATTGAACGGTCCGCGCACCCGGTTCAGCACGTCAATCACATGTGCGGGGCAATAGGCCCAGCCAAGACGCAATGCCGCCAGCCCGTAAATCTTGGAATAGGTGCGCGTCATGACCACATTGTCGTGCGTCGAAACCATCTCGATTCCCGCTTCGTAATCATTACGGCGCACAAACTCCGCATAGGCCGCATCCAGCACCAGCAGGATATCGTCACGCAGCCCGGCGCGTAACCGGCGCACCTCGGCGGCCGTGATATAGGTACCGGTCGGATTGTTCGGGTTGGCCAGAAACAGAATGCGTGTCGCCGGCGTTACGCATGCAAGCAGTTCATCGACATGCGCCGTGTGGTCGCGCTCCGGCGCGGCAACGGGCCGGGCCCCGGCAGCCAGTGTGGCAATCGGATATATGGAAAAACCATGCGCGCTATAAAGCATCTCATCCCCAGGTCCAAGATAGGACTGGCATAACAGATGGATCAACTCATCGGATCCGTTGCCGCAAATGATGCGATCCGCGGCCAGACCGTAATGCGCCGCAATCGCCATGCGCAAATCTGTTGCCGCGCCGTCTGGATAGCGGTGTAATTTCACTGCCGCGGCCTGATAGGCGGCAACCGCCTTCGGGCTAGGCCCCAGCGCGGACTCGTTCGACGACAATTTTCGCGTGTCAGCCACGCCCGCCAGCCTGGATACGCCAACCTCATACGGCTTTACGTTCAGTATACCGGGTTTTGGTTTGATCGGACTCACGGTTAATCCTGAAATCTATGCCGGGTATTGCAACGGAACCGCATAGCCGCCGGCCACCACAATGCGTTCAAGCAGTTTTTCCTCTGACGCGACAGCTCGGGCCAGCCGGATATCATTGTCGTCGACATAGCCTGGCGTATCAAACAGCATCAAACGTTTATCATGCTTGTCTGTGTCCAGTGGACGGCATTCAATTCCGCAATCCGCCAGCAACCGCCGGACGGCGGCGCGGCTCATCTCATTGCGGCAAAAGGCCAGCAGAAAGCTGCAATCATTCCCGGTGTTTTCACGGTCAATCGGGGCAACCGCCACGGCGTCGCAAGCATTTTGGCCTTCGCCGCGCAGGAACGGCAAGCGTGCGACAATGCGGATGCTCCTGCGGTCCTGCGCGCCCGACCCGGCCGGCTGAGAATGGGCCAGTGCCGGCCACCAATCGGCGCCCGGATCGCCACCACCCGGAAGCGGCAACACACCGACGACGCCTTTGCCGTCGCCAACCCGTTGCAGCACCTGTGCCGCCGTATTGTAAAGCCCTGACGGCGTTACAGAACCAAAATGCCATCGCGCCACATCAAGATAACCTGCCGGATCGTTGGAGCCATAAATGGCCACTTCAAAGGGTCCTTGCATGCCGCTGGAGGCTGCGATCAGCTCCCGCCACATGCGCCCTATGGCAGCGAAGGGGAAACTGCCGCTGTGGCGGGCGACCAGACGGCGCATGATCTGGGCCTCACGTCCTGGCCTCATGGCGAAAACTGGCGCGTTTGGCGCTTCGGAGGCTTTGGCTTGGGCAATGTTCCGCACAATCTCGGCCCGTCGCACGAACAGGTCATGCGCCGCGTCATCGATCTGGTCAATCTCTGCACGAAGTTTGGCAAGAAAATCAGTACTATCCGTCATGTCTGTATTACAATGCGCCGTAATTCGAAGGGTGTGTATGAGCGCACTTGTTTAGGCCTGTCTGGCTGCAGACGCAAAGGATTTTGGGCCGGGAATACATATCTGTGCTAGTAATACGTACTATAACAACAGCAAAGACCACATAGTCGGCGGGAATGATGGAAATGACAGAAACATATGTAATTGTTGGTGCGGGCCATGCCGCAGGTCAGGTGGCACAGAGCCTGCGCAGTTCTACATGCGGCTTTACGGGCCGCATCGTCCTGATCGGCGAAGAGCCTTATCTTCCCTATCAGCGTCCGCCGCTGTCGAAAAAATTTCTGGCGGGCGAAATGGAGCTTGACCGGGTTTATTTCAAACCCCCAACCTTTTACGAGAAATTCAATGTTGAGGTGATGCTGAACTGCAAGGTGAGCGGGGTCGACCGCAAAGCAAAACAGGTAAGCTTGGGCGATGGCCGCACGATTGCTTATGACAAACTTATACTCACCACTGGTTCGCGGGTACGCACTATTGCCGCGCCCGGTGTTGACTTGCCCGGTGTTTTCTACCTGCGCACGGTCGGCGATGTGGAAGCCATCCGCGCCTATCTCAAACCCGATAGCAAACTGGTTATCGTCGGGGGCGGCTATATCGGGCTGGAGGTCGCCGCCGTTATGGTCTCGCGCGGACTGGATGTGACGGTGGTTGAAATGGCGCCAACCGTACTGGCGCGTGTCGTCGACAAGCAGGTCGCCGAATTTTTCGCCGGCGTACATCGCAAAGCCGGCGTAAAAATCGAAAATGGCGTCGCGGTTCAGGGGTTCGCCGGCAACGGTAAACTGGAACGGGTGCTATGCGCTGACGGCCGGGAATTTCCCGCGGACGTGGTGATTATTGGCGTCGGCATCGTTCCCAATGTTGAACTGGCCGAGGCCGCTGGACTGGCCTGCGACAATGGTATTGTGGTGGATGAATTCGGACGGACGCAAGACCCGGACATTTTTGCTGCCGGGGATTGCGCCAATCATCCCAACCGGCTGCTGGGGCGCAGATTGCGCCTGGAATCAGTCCATAACGCGCTGGAACAGGGTAAAACCGCAGCCCAGGCCATGTGCGGCAAACTTGTTGAATATGCGCAGATCCCCTGGTTCTGGTCGGATCAATATGATCTGAAATTACAGATAGTCGGGATGTCCGGCAGTCATGACACGGTGATCATTCGCGGCAGCATGGAAAAGCATGCCTTCGCTGCGTTCTATCTGCAGGGTAATGTAATCGTCGCCGTTGATGCGGTGAACAGCCCCCAGGAATTCATGGCGTCCAAACAACTGGTCGCCAACAAAACCCCGGTCGATCTGGAAAAACTTGGCAATCGGGAGGTGCCGATGAATGCAGTCGCCGCTTAATACTGGTGTTCGGGCATCCGCACCACAAGGCCGTCCAGTTCCTCCGAGACCTTGATCTGGCAGCTCAGGCGGCTGTTTTCTTTTACCTCGGAGGCAAAATCGAGCATGCTTTGCTCCATCTGCTCCTTGGTGCCTGTTTTGGACGCCCACGCGGCGTCCACATAGACATGGCAGGTGG
>JAUSQH010000514.1 GCA_030652895.1 Alphaproteobacteria bacterium | reverse complement strand
CCCTCGGCATAGATCGTGTCGAACGCCAGCGAGCTTTTGCCGGACCCTGACAGGCCGGTGATGACGATCAGCTGATCGCGGGGCAGGTCTACATTTATGTTGGCAAGATTATGTTCGCGCGCGCCACGAACCGAGATGAATTTATGCATGGAGAAGAATGCGGACCCTGATTTGAGTGAATCAATAAGAACAAAATAGAAACATTAATCTGTTCTGGCAATGCTAACATGACTTGCCGGATGCTGGCACGTGGATTGCTAGCATATGGGGGTAAGGAGAACCCAATGCCACATTCAATTACCAGCCTGAACCCGGCACAATATACGGGAATTGCCCAGATGCTGCACCAGGCCAGCGTCAGGACAGGCACGGGATTCGACCATCTGATCAACACCGCCATGCGCGAAAGCAGCCTGAATTCCTCGGCAAAAGCCAGCACCAGCAGCGCTTCGGGCATGTTCCAGTTCATTGAGCAGACCTGGCTGGGAATGGTCAAGCAACATGGCGCGGAACATGGCCTCAAGGCACAGGCCAATGCTATTTTCCAGGACAGCAATGGCCGGTATAAAGTGCCCGACCAGGACATGCGGCGGGAAATTCTTGCCCTGCGGCAGGATACAAAAACCTCGGCCCTGATGGCTGGGGAGTTAACCAATGATAACCGTAAAGTGCTGGAACGCAAACTGGACCGCGCAGTCAGTGGCGGCGAGCTCTATGCCGCCCATGTGCTGGGTGCGAGCGGCGCGGCGAGGTTAATTTCGGCTGCGGAACAAGATCCGTCCGGCCGTGCGGCCAGTCTGTTCCCCGCGGCGGCGCGGGCCAATCAGGGGATTTTCTACGAAAAAGGCCGCGCGCGCACGGTTGCCGAAGTAACAGAGTTCCTGACCACCAAGGGAACCCCGCCATCGGCGACGCCAAAGCCGGTATATGCGGCAAACACGCCAAACCCCGCCCAGAATTACCCCGCCAGTTATACCCCGGGCTATTCGGCATCTGGTGGCAACAGCCTGGCCGGTTTGGGCCACAACGCCCAAATTCTCTCCCCCGACATGATCGCCATCATGGCGTCACTGGACGTTCCCGGCAGCAGCCGTTCGGATCGCACGGGCCAGTATAAATACCAGACCAACTCGTTTGGGCTGACGGGGTAATCCACGCTGACGCTCAACCAGGGCTAACGGCAATCTCGTCAACGCGGATTACACACTTGCAGCGCCCGTATCACCTCATATACCGTTACCGTATGAGCGCCGGTTTTCATTAACCGGCCCTTCTGGATTTATGAACGGCTTCGGGGCGGTGATGATCTCGCACAAGAAAGCCTGAAATCAATAGCCATGGGAGGAAAGCGTATGAGCCAGCAAACCACAGGCACGATATTCAAAACCCCGGCGGAACTGGGCTTTGACCCGGAAGCGCTGCGCGAGAAATATCGCTTTGAGCGGGATAAACGCATCCACCCCGACGGCGCGGCCCAATATCGCGAGATCACCGAGCAGTTCGCGCATTTCATCCATGATCCCTATGTCGATCCGGGATTTACCAGAGAACCGCTGTTCGATGAGGTCGAAGTGCTGGTCATCGGCGGTGGTTTCGGCGGGCTGCTGGCCGGCGCGCGTCTGCGCGAGGCCGGCGTCAAGAGCCTCCGCATTATCGAAAAGGGCGGCGATTTTGGCGGCACCTGGTACTGGAACCGTTATCCGGGCGCGGCATGCGACATTGAATCCTATATCTATCTGCCGCTGCTGGAAGAAATGAATTTCATCCCGAAGGAAAAATACACCCACGCGCCAGAGATACTGGAATATTGCAGCAAGATCGGACAGAAATATGATCTGTACTCGGACGTCTGTTTCCAGACCGAAGTAACCGGAATGGAGTGGGATGAAGACGACGCCAAATGGATCGTCACCACGAACCGGGGCGACCAGATGAAGGCCCGTTACGTGGCCATGTCAAACGGGCCGCTGAACAAGCCCAAGCTGCCGGGCATTGAAGGCATCGAGAAATTCAAGGGCCACACCTTTCACACCAGCCGCTGGGATTACGGCTATACGGGCGGCGATTCCAACGGCAATCTGACCGGCCTCAAGGACAAGCGCGTGGCGATCATCGGCACCGGCGCCACCGCCGTGCAATGCGTCTGGCATGTTGGTTCGGCGGCACAGCAGCTTTACGTGTTCCAGCGCACCCCGTCATCGGTGGACGTACGCGCCAATCGCCCCACCGATCCGGAATGGGTGAAAAGCCTGCAACCGGGCTGGCAGAAAAAGCGCATCGACAATTTCAACATTCTGCTGGCCGGCGGACACCAGGATGAAGATCTGGTGGGCGATGGCTGGACTCACATCTTCCGCAACCTGACCGGGATGACGGGAACGCAAACCAATCCGGACCTGTCATTGCGCGACCGCGCGGCGCTTACCGAAATCGCCGACTTTCAGAAGATGGAGGAAGTGCGCGCGCGCGCCGCAACCATCGTGAAGGACCAGGCGACAGCCGAGGCGCTCAAGCCCTATTACCGGCAATTCTG
>JAUSQH010000513.1 GCA_030652895.1 Alphaproteobacteria bacterium | reverse complement strand
CAACAGCGTCAGGGTTTTCAACTGCAACATGTTCAGGCGAAGCGGGTTGGTTTTTGGCGGCATGTGCGTTCCAGAAAATGAATGGCCAGACAGCTCTGTGTAGCCTTGCGCCGCTCAATCGGCAAGAGGCGGATATTTTTTCGTGCGAATGGGATCTAATCCATGGCATGCTGGCGCTAACAAAAACGCAGGGAGGAATACAGCATGCGTCTGTCAAAGCCACGTATAACACCATTGCCGGAATCCGAATTGACGGACGAACAGCTCAAGATTGTCGCGCCAATGAAGCAGCGGTACGGGATTGTTTTCAATGTATTGAAGACCATGATGCGGAACATGAACCTGCTCAATTCCTGGAATGGCTTTGCCGGGCATATTATGGGGACATCGTCACTTGATCCGCGCCATCGTGAAATGCTGATCATGCGGGTGGGCTGGCTGACCCAGTCGGAATATGAATGGGGCCAGCATGTGTTGATGAGCGCCCCGGCGGGGCTTGTGCATGCCGATCATGTGCGCATCAAGGAAGGTCCCAAGGCGGCAGGCTGGAACGAGCTGGAAAGCGCGCTGTTGCAGGCAACCGATGAACTGCTGGACGACGCGATTATCGAAGACGCGACCTGGAATATACTTACCCGGCATCTCAGCACCCAACAGGTCATGGACGCTGTGTTCACGGTTGGGCAATACAATATGCTGGCAATGGCGCTGAACAGTCTGGGGGTGCAGCGCGAGGACGGTGTGCCCGGATTCCCTGAATAATGGGCGTCCTGCCATCCGCCTGACGCAACCGGCGCTTGATCAATAGACGCGGGCAGGCTATGACCTGAGGTCTGTCCGGCCCGCAGCACCATGTCCCCTTCGTCTAGTGGCCCAGGACGTCGCCCTCTCACGGCGAAAACAGGGGTTCGAGTCCCCTAGGGGACGCCACGTTTTTCCGGGGTCTGCCGGGAAAAACAAGTCAGGGTGTTCACTTCAACTTGATTTGGTAATGTTGCGAGCTTGGGGGCATGTGAGAAAACCCAGGAAATTTGGATAATAGGACGTTCATGGACTCATCCTTCACGCTAAGCTGGCGTATCAAGCTCATTTATGGCGTAGGCCGTGCGGCGGAAGGAATCAAAACACGGGCGTTCGAGTTTTTCTTGTTTTTTTATTATGTTCAGGTGCTGGGGCTGCCGGGAAGTCTGGCGGGCCTGGCGGTTGGCATTGCGTTGATCGCCGATGCGGTCACCGACCCGTTGGTCGGATCGATCTCGGATAATCTGCGCTCGCGTTTTGGGCGCCGCCATCCGCTGATGTACGCCTCGGTGCCGCCACTCGGGATCACGTTTTTTCTGCTGTTTGCGCCGCCGGGCGGTCTCGGCCAAATGGGTTTGTTCATTTGGCTGACTGTTTTTTCGGTGCTGGCGCGCACAGCCATCACCTTCTTCCATGTGCCGCATCTTTCGCTCGGGGCGGAACTCAGCTCGCATTACACCGAACGCTCCAGCATCGTCGCCACGCGTACAGTGTTTGGCGCAATTGGATCAGTTATTTGTCTGCTGGCCGGAATGAATTACTATTTTGGGCCAAGCGCCGCGTTTGCGAACGGACAGCTTGATCCATCGCGCTATCCGCCATTTGCCATCGCAATGGCGTTACTTATGTCTGCTGCCATCATGGTCAGCGCGATTGGCACCCACGGGCTTATCCCGTCATTGCCCAGGGCTACGGACAACAATCTTGGTACTGGGCTAATTCGAATGTTGCGTGAGATGAAGCAGGCGCTCGCCAATACGTCTTTCCGCGCATTGTTTGTTGGCCTGCTGTTCTTCTATATCGTCGTCGGAACCCACGCGACGCTGGGCTTGCATATGTCTACCTATTACTGGGAATTGACGCAGGCGCAGATTTCCAGCTACGTGCTTGCAGGCGGCGCCGGGTTCGTTGCCGGGTTGATGCTATTGCGGCGCGCCCACGAACGTATCGACAAGAAGCTCACTTTTGTTATTGGCGCCGGGATGTTAGTGATTCTGGCGGCAATAGGGCCAAGTTTGCGCGAGATCGGATATTTTCCGGGGAATGACCATCCTGCTTTATTTCCGCTCCTGCTGTTTCTGGTTCTGTTAGTTGCCTTCTTCGCGGCGCTTTCGGGGGTTAGCGGTGGTTCAATGATGGCGGATATCGCCGATGAGCACGAGCTGACGAGCGGGCGGCGCCAGGAGGGGATTTTCTTTGGCGCAGCGTCATTCGCCGGGAAATCTGCCTCGGCCTTCGGTCACATTTTGGCTGGCGTAGCAATTGACCTGATAGCTTTTCCGGTTCGTGCTGAACCGGGTACGATCCCAAGCGATAAGCTGACTGAACTTGGCTTGTTCAACGGTCCGATGATGGCGCTGGTGATGGCGGTCGGCGTGATTTATTTTACACGTTATAATTTGACACGCCATCGCCATGCGGAGATTCTACAGACCCTCCGTGAACGGAACGCTGTTGCAGACGTTAATCAAACCTAGAAAAATCAGCCGCGCGGCGTTCCGCAAACGCCTTCATTGCTTCTTTGGATTCCGGTGTGCGCAGTTGCGCGTCAAATGTCCGGCCTTCCTCACGGATGGCTTTTTCCAGCAGCGCCCCATTTTCGCGCACCAGGCGTTTTGTCTCACGCACGGCGCTTGGCGGTTTGGCGGCTAGCCGGGCGGCTATCGCCATCACTTCGTGCATCAGCTGATCCGCCGGAAAAATTTCGTTGACGAAACCCATCTGTTTCGCCTGCGGGGCTTTGAACTGATCGCCCAGTAAAAATAATTCCATTGCCCGCATGCGCCCGACCATGTTCGGTATAAGCACGGATGACCCCGCTTCCGGCACAGCGCCAAGATTGACAAAGGGCAGACTGAAACGCGCGGTGTCAGAGGCATAGACCAGATCGCAATGCATCAGCATGGTTGTGCCGACGCCAATCGCCAGACCATTCACGGCGGCAATCACAGGTTTATCGGCGGCCATTAGTGCCGCCAGAAATGCCGGGAACGGGGCCTGCCCCTGGGTGATGGATTTTTCCCCCTTGGGCGCATTTGATGTAGTGACAAAATCACCGATGTCATTCCCCGCCGTAAAACTGTCGCCGCTGCCGGTAAGGACGGTGACGCGAACCTTTTTATCCGACTGCGCACTCCGCAACGCCTCTGCAATCGCCAGATACATTTCTGGCGTCAGAGCATTTTTTTTGTCCGCCCGGTTTATGCGGATGGTCTGAATATAGGATTCGCGCTGGTCTTCGATATATGTGGTCATCAGTTTCCCTTTGCTTCCTCAGTTTCCTGTCCGGCGTCATATTCCCTGAGCAGGACCCATGATGGCTTGTCCTGGGCGCATTTTCCAGATGCTGTTTACGATTTGTTAGCCATATTGGGGAAATAATTTAGACTAAATGCAATAATAGGAAGCACCCGGAAATGGAAAACATGCCAGCAAATGAGCCGTTTTTCACAATAATCACAGGGATCGCAGTACTGTTTCTGGCAATATTGCTGGTTCGCCGCCGCATTATCCCGTCCCGCATCGTGTCCTATACTTCTCCGACCTCCATCTCCAGGGGACAGGTGGGAACGCTGTTGTTGGTAGGAAGTATGGCAACCAGCCTGCTGGCATTTTGTACCGTGATGTGGGAACTTCTCGGATAACATTGTCCCGAAGTACCCCACGGTAATATCGAATGAATTTGACTCTGCGCTTACTGCATCCGGCAATGTTGTGGCTTGTGCTGTGTTTTCTTTTGCCGCAGACCGCCGCCGCCGCAACGCCGGTGAGCGTCAAGAGTGGCCGCCATATTCTGGATTCGGAAGACCCGGGCAGGACCGAGTTTGGCAGACTGATCTATCTTTCCGGCATCGTCATGCGTTCAGACAACCCGGATTTTGGCGGGTTTTCCGGGCTTCAGGTGAGTGCAGACGGCGCCCGGATTTTAGCGGTCAGCGACAAAGGACAATGGCTTGGCGCGGAGCTCGTCTTTAAAAATGACCGGCTGACGGGGCTTGGCGGGGTTGAAATGTCGCCGCTGTTGGCCGAAGACGGCCGGGCGATACGGGGTAAGTTTGCAGTCGATTCAGAATCACTGACGGCGGAACAGCCGGGCAATCTGGATGGGCCGGTTTATGTGTCATTCGAGGGCGATCATCGGGTGCTGTACTATCCTGGCGGCATCAGGGGAACCTCCATTCGTGTGCCAATGCCCCCGGCCCTGAAACGCGCGCCGTCAAACAAAGGAATCGAAGCGTTTGACCGCCGCGCCGACGGTACGCTCATTGCGCTGACCGAGGAGTGGCTGGATGATCGGGGGAACCAGAGGGGCTGGTTGATCGGCAAAGACGGCCCGCAAAACATCCGGCTGCGCCGGGAAGGTATATTTGACCCCACTGATCTGGAGTTTTTGCCGGATGGCGATCTGCTGGTGCTGGAGCGGCGCTATACGCTGATGGGCGGGCCGGGCATGCAGATCCGGCGCATCAAAGCGGATGCGCTTAAGCCTGATACGGTTTTGGACGGGGAGGTGCTGATCAACCTGGCCGCCCGCTACGGGATCGATAATTTTGAGGGGATGGCGGTGCGCAGAAATACGGCAGGAGAAGTCATTATCTATCTAATTTCAGATAATAACTTCAATCCATTACAGAAGAATCTCTTGCTGATGTTTAAGCTCGCGCCCTAGCTGATCAGATGTTGATCAGGCGACTGCAGCCGCAGCGCGGCGGGCGGCGATCTGTTTCTTCAGGCGGCGGGCGCGAAGCGACATGTTGGCCGCATCTGCCTTCATCAGATAGGCGTCCAGGCCGCCATTATGATCGACCGAACGCAAGGTGCTGGCGCAAATCTTTAACCGCACACCTTGGCCCATCGCGTCGCTGGTCAGGGTGACGTTCACCAGATTGGGCAAATACCGCCGGCGCGTCTTGTTGTTCGCGTGGCTGACATTATTGCCGGTAAGTACGCCGGTGCCGGTAAGTTCGCAGCGTCTGGCCATCAATCGTTCCCTTGGCATTAGCAAATAAAAAAGGCCCGCAAGCGGGGTGAATCTCGAGGATGAATAGCGCTTCAATTCGCGTCCGTCAAGACGTTGCATCCTAATTTCGCACATGTGGACTATTGCGGAGGCCAAAAAACTGATATATTGTCAGTCATATTGAATTATCGGGGCTCAGGCCCCAAAATGGGAGTGAAATGCCATGAGTGAAGCTGCGCAAGATTCGACACGTGTTAGCAGACAAGACCATGAAGTGATCATGCCAACCAGGGAATTGGCCAAAAAAATGGGTATGGACATAGCGTTTGATCCCGAAGCGCTGCTGGCGAAATACCGTGCTGAACGCGACAAGCGCATCCGCCCCGATGGTAATGAGCAATATCAGGAGCCGAAAGGCGATTTCTCCCATTTCCTTGAAGACCCCTATGTGGAGTCCTTCACCCGCGAGCCGTTGTTTGATGAGGTCGAGGTCGCCGTAATCGGTGGCGGTTTTGGCGGATTGCTGGCGGGCGCGCGGTTGCGGGAGGCTGGTGTTAAAAGCATCCGTATGATCGAAAAGGGCGGCGATTTTGGCGGCACCTGGTACTGGAACCGTTATCCGGGCGCGGCGTGCGATGTGGAAGCCTATATCTATCTGCCGCTGCTGGAAGAGCTGAACTATATCCCCAGAATGCGTTACACGGATGCGCCGGAAATTCTGGCGCATAGTCAGGCGATCGCGAAGAAATATGATCTTTACGACAATGCCTGCCTGCAGACCGAAATCACTGGCCTGGAATGGGATGAAAAAGAGTCCAGATGGATTATTTCGACAAACCGCGGCGACCGGATGAAGGCGCGCTTTGTGGTCATGTCGAATGGTCCGCTGCATCGGCCAAAACTGCCCGGCATCCCCGGCATCGATGATTACAAGGGGCACACGTTCCACACCAGCCGCTGGGATTATGCGTATACGGGCGGCGATTCCAAGGGCAACCTGACCGGCCTGAAAGACAAGCGTGTCGGCATTATCGGAACCGGCGCCACCGCCGTACAATGCATCCCCCATCTGGGCGCGGCCGCAAAGCATCTCTATGTGTTTCAACGCACCCCATCCTCCGTGGACGTGCGCAATGACCGCCCCACCGATCCGGAATGGGTAAAAAGCCTGAAGCCGGGCTGGCAAAAGGAACGGCTTGAGAATTTCAACATATTGGTGACCGGCGGCTACGCGGAAAAGGATCTGGTTAATGACGGCTGGACCGAAATTATCCGTAACCTGCTGGTCAAGGTGAAGGCGGGCAAGGGCGCGGGCGCGTCACGTTCTGAAATGCTGGCGTTCACTGAATTGCTCGACTACGAAAAGATGGAAGGCGTGCGGGCGCGTGTAGACTCGATCGTGAAAGACAAAGTCACAGCGGAAGCGCTCAAGCCCTATTACCGGCAATTCTG
>JAUSQH010000494.1 GCA_030652895.1 Alphaproteobacteria bacterium | reverse complement strand
CCCTCTGGTCCCAAACCAGATGCGCTACCAGGCTGCGCTACACCCCGACGATGGGTGCGATTGTAGCGGCCAGGCGTCAATGGGCTGCGGTCGGCGCCGGCAGCTGGAGTTGCCGCGCCACCGCCATGCACTGGCCGATGTGCTGCTCGCAGACGTACTTCAGCGCCGAGAAGGTCAACGCGGCTGACAGTGCCTGGCCGGCGATGGGCACGAACTTGGCCACTTGCTGCGTCGTCAGCCGCACGCCCACCATCTTGACCAGTTTCAAGACCAGTTCCTGGGTCACCAGCCGGCCCACGAGCAGGCCGCCGGCAGCGCTGATGGCTTTGTAGACTACCAGCCGGCGATCGGGCGCCAGGCGTTCGATCTGCTCGGGCGTCAGGCCGAAGGCGGCGTTGATCTTGGGCAGCAGGTTGACGAGCACGGCGACATCGGCCGCCCAGTCCAGCCCCGGCACCGGCAGCACCGCAACGCCAGCGGCCAGCAAGGCGCGCTGGGTCACCATGCGGCGGCACTGGCGCGCCACCGCCGCGATGTCGCGCTCGCTGCTGGGCACCAGGACCCAGCCGGCCGGATGAGGGCGCTCGCTCATGCGGCGGCGCCGGCGCTGTGCGGCAGCATCACGTGGTGTTCGCGCAAGGTCTTGAGGATGATCGAGGTCGAGGTCTGCGACAGCAGGCACAACCGGCTCGCCACCGCGTCCAGGTGGGCCACGTCGGCGACCGCGATCTCCAGCACCCAGCTGTCCTCACCGGTGACGTTCCAGGCATTGACGATCTCACCCATCTCGGCGATCAACTGCAGCATCGCCGGGTAGTCGGTGCGGCCAACGCGCACCAGCCCGCGGATGCCATAGCCCAGCGCCGCCAGGTTGACTGTGGCGCGGTAGCCGGTGATGACGCTTGCTGCTTCCAGCTTGCGCACACGCTCGGTCACCGCCGGCTGGCTCAGGTGCACACGCCGGCCCAGTTCGGCCATGCTGATGCGGGCATCGGCCTGCAATTCGGCCAGGAT
>JAUSQH010000481.1 GCA_030652895.1 Alphaproteobacteria bacterium | reverse complement strand
GCTGCCGCTGGCGCCGGTTGCGGCGCTGCGCGAAAGCAGCGTGATTTTTGGCACGGTGATTGGCGCTGTAATGCTTAAAGAAGGCTTTGGCGCGCGCCGTATCACAGCCGCCATTCTGGTAACCTGCGGCATTGCCGCGCTTGCATTGGCGGGACACAGATGAAATGAGCGCAACCGTAATCGCCGTGGCGGCCAGCGCCAGCCACAGCATGCGCAAACCAGTGCAGGACCGTATCGTGCTGCTGGCTGGGCTGGGGGTTGAAGGCGACGCGCATATGGGGGAGACGGTCAGGCATCGCTCGCGCGTGGCGATCGACCCGGCCGCGCCCAATTTGCGCCAGGTGCACCTGATCCACGCTGAATTACTCGCTGAATTGCGAGCGGCAGAGTTTGCGATTGCACCCGGTCAGATGGGGGAGAATATCACCACACAGGGCATTGATCTGTTAGGGCTTGCAACCGGCGCGCGGCTGCATATTGGGCAAACCGTGGTGATCGAAATCACCGGTTTGCGCAACCCGTGTGCCCAGCTTGACGCAATTCAGCCAGGCCTCATGGCGGCGGTGATCGCGCGCAGTCCGCGCGGCAAGCTTATCCGCAAGGCAGGCGTCATGGGCGTGGTCGTCACCGGCGGTGAAGTACGGCCCGGCGACTCGATACGCGCCGTCATGCCGTCCCCTCCATACATTCCACTGGCCCCAGTGTAACCTAACGCAGGGCGGTCCCTCAAATGTCATGCGCGACGCCCTGCCCAGGACGGGTAAAAGCGCCAAGCTATGTCATAGAGAGATCTGGTTCGATCCGAAAACCAGTTCGAGCGATACATTGTCCCCAATGATTTTAATCGCCTTTTTGGCTTTTTTTGACATGGGGATTTTGCTTTTAATACAATAGGCAATCAGTATTGCGCCTAGGTTATCAGTAGATATAACTATTTTCCGCTCTTCGTCCCGGTTGTAACTGATAAATCGTAATATAATGTTTGGTTTTTCATCTGGATCAATAGATGCAGATATTATTTTACCTTCCGGAAGCTTTGGTACTGCTGAAGAGTTAAAGAAATTTATCGCGTTCAAGAGTTCTTCATTTGAAAACACGACCCGGCGCATTTCGGTTGGCATGCCTGTACTCCTTACTGGTTACTGACGCTGCTTTGGTGTCACAGAATATATCGGGCGGGCGGTTGTGAGCCAGCGTCTCGTAATTTTGCGTTGTTTTTTGCAGGTATGCATGCTGTTGGAGCGGGTGGACGGAGGATTTCTTCTGACGCGTGTCCGAATCATGCCACTGCGACGCAGGGCCGCACGGCAGGCGCAGAGTGTGCGGCGTGACTAATTGCTCTTGCCGGTCACTTTCTCCAGTTGCCGTCTGCTTAGGACAACATGCCTGACAACAGGGTGGCAATTCCGAGAAAGGAAAAAAATCCGACGATATCCGTCACCGTCGTCAGGATGATGGACGACGCCACCGCCGGGTCCTGTCCCAACCGTTTCAAGGTAATTGGCACCAAAGCGCCTGCTGTGCCGGCTGCGACCATGGCGATGATCATTGACGACGCGATGACAAATACCAGACCGATCTGTCCGCTCCAGAAATAGACACCGGCGCCGCAGGTAATGGCGATTGCAATGCCATTCCAGAACCCGGTGTTGACCTCCTTGCGGGTGACTTTCAGCCATTGGCTGACCCGGATTTCCCGTAACGCCAGGCCCCGCATGGTGACAGCCAGGGCTTGCGCGCCTGCATTGCCGGATTGCCCCGCCACCACAGGGAGCAATACAGCCAATGCAGTGAATTTCGCAATCGTCCCTTCAAACAGCCCCACCACCGCGGCCGCCATAAAGGCCGTCAACAGGTTGATCTGCAACCAGGGCATCCGCTTGCGCAGCGCAAACCAGCTGCTGGAGGTCGCACGCTCGTCTTTGCTGACGCCGACCATTGTTTGCATGTCGAGGGTTGCTGTTTCCTTCAGTGCGCCGATCAGTTCCGACTGGCGGATAACCCCAAGCAAAAGCCCCTCGGGATCAATGACCGCCATTTCTTCCAGCCTGTAGCGCTCAAACTTTTCGACAACTTCCTCTCGGGGGTCCATGGCGTACACGACGGCGGTGACCCCGCCCGCCAGACTGTCCAGTGTCTGGTCCGGTGCTGCCAGCGCAAAATCCCGGATACTTACGATGGACTGAAGCTTGTTATTGTCATCAACGATTTTCAGTTCGCTCAGATGAGAGGCGTATGGGTGCGGGCGCAAAATTTCCACCGCCTCGGAAACACGCATGGCGCCGGACAGTGCAAGAATATGTGTATCCATAAGCCGCCCCGCAGTATCTGGCGGAAAGCTCATCAACATGCGTAATTCAGACGCGTCATGCGCGCCCATGCGCGCAAGAATTTCGTCGCATTCCTGCGTCTCTAACCGGCTAAGAAGAATGGCAAGTTTGCCGGTATTCGCAATTCTGGCCAGTTCAGCTGTTATCTCCGGTGAAAACAGTACAAGAATTTCGGCAGCAATATCATCGCGCAACGCCTCCCACGCGACGATCATTGTTTTTATGGGTAACTCGGACAAAATCCGCGTGGCCTGCGCGCGATCGACTTCATCAAGTTTTTGCGCGGCAATCTTGGGATAATTGATAAAATAACGCCGTACCAGTGCGGTAAGGACGGCATCATCATCATCGTTCTTGGCGGTCATTTCATACCCCGTCCTTTGTGCGCTCTCGTGATCCGGGCGCCAGCGTCGTGATCATGACGTCCGCCAGACCAAGATAGCAGGACGCCGCCAGATCCAGGAATGTATCCGAGGGGTCGCCCGGTCCATCACTGGATTGAGGCCGGGTAAGCGCGGCTCTCAAATCCACATAACGCAGTACGCCCAGAAATTTTTCCCGGCGATCAACAACCGGCAGATAATCGGCATCCGCCCAGCGATGATCCTCGAACGCCATGTCCAGCGACGTGATCGCGCTGAGCGCGCCGGAAAAATTTTCAAGCTGGCTTTTCAATGGCGCTTCATCGTCCGCAACCATCAGGTTGACCAGCCTGACAAAACCTTTCAGCGTCTGATGTTCGTCAACGACGTAGACACGGTGAAAATCGGCATAGCTCTCGCTCTTGAGACGGGATTTGGCTTCGCCAATGGTGCAGTTCGACGGCAGGGCCAACACCATTGGCGAGAGCCAGGCCCCCACCATTGACAAGGAATAGTTCAGGATAATGGAAACCTGGACGGCCTGCAGGCGCGGAAGTTTGTTGAAAATACTTTCTTGCGCAGTTTCCTGAACAAGCCGCAAAATACCCGCCACTATCCTGGGTTCCAAAAGAGAAAGATATTTTGCTGCCATGACCGGGGACAGCTGAGATACGCATCTCGCGGCGTGATAGGGAAGCATCGACGCCAAAAGGGATGCGCTTTCCTTGTCCGGCAGGGCGTCAATAAGCGCTGCTGTCTGTTCGGCTGACGCGCCTTCGACTTCTCTGGCGGCGGCCTCCGGATAGGTCTCAATAAAATGCCGTGCGAGCGCCAGTTTATCCAGCATTGGCCTTTTCCTTGTGCAGCAGCAGGCTGACTTCCTCACCGAAAATTTGTGCGGGCACCGTTACGCGTCCTTCATTGGTTTCCAGGACTACGGCGATGGACGTGATTTCCATAATTTTGCCTTCTATTTTACCCACGCGGATTGACTCGCCCACGCGATAATCCTTGTTCAGGTAACGCGCGCCGATAAGGTTGCTGACAAATGATTTCGATCCAAGGCTGAAAGCGATCGCAACCCCGCCCAGCAGCGCGCCCA
>JAUSQH010000464.1 GCA_030652895.1 Alphaproteobacteria bacterium | reverse complement strand
GGTTTGCGCACCGACACGTTGATGTCCGCGCGCATCGAGCCTTCCTGCATGTTACCGTCGCAAGTCCCCAGATAGCGCAGGATGGTGCGCAGCTTTTCCAGATACAAGGTAGCCTCTTCGGCCGAGCGGATATCGGGCTGCGAGACGATTTCCATCAACGCCACGCCAGAACGGTTCAGGTCCACATAGGACATGCTGGGATGCTGATCATGCAGGCTTTTACCCGCGTCCTGTTCAAGATGCAGCCGTTCAATGCGCACCACACGCGTTCCGCCATCCGGCAGATCAACCCGCACTTCACCGCGCCCGACGATGGGAAAGGTGAACTGCGAAATCTGATAGCCCTGGGGTAAATCAGGATAGAAATAGTTTTTGCGATCAAACACCGAACGCAAATTGATTTGCGCCTTTAATCCAAGCCCGGTACGCACCGCCTGGGCGACGCAAAATTCATTAATCACGGGCAGCATGCCAGGCATCGCCGCGTCTACCAGACTGACATGTTCATTGGGCTCGCCACCGAAATCCGTAGGGGCGCCGGAAAACAATTTGGCCCTGGACGAAACCTGTGCATGCACTTCCATCCCGATGATCAGTTCCCAATCACCGGTATTGCCGGCGATATAGCCAGTGGCGTCACCGTGCTTTGCGTCATAAATCTCTTGCATGGACATAACTTAACTCCTCCACCAGGAATCCGGCCGCGCCGTGAACGCTGCTGCCTCCTCCAGGACGCCGGCCACACGCAGCACTGTCTCTTCGTCGAACGCTTTGCCGATCAATTGCAGGCCCAGCGGCAAGCCATCATCTGACAATCCGGCCGGCACCGAAATTCCCGGGAGCCCCGCCAGATTGGCGGGCACGGTAAACACGTCGTTCAAAAACATACCGATCGGATCATCATTGCGCTCGCCAATTGCGAAGGCCGGACTTGGCGTTGCAGGGGTGAGGATCGCGTCCACTTTTTCAAACGCCGCCCTGAAATCATTCGCGATCAGAGTGCGCACCCGCTGCGCCCGCAGATAATAAGCGTCATAATAGCCCGCCGAAAGAACATAGGTGCCAATCAGGATGCGCCGCTTCACCTCCGCGCCAAAACCTGCGCTACGGGATTTTTCATAGGTATCAATCAAGTCCTTGCCCGCCACACGCAGGCCGTAGCGCATGCCGTCATAGCGCGCCAGATTGGACGACGCTTCCGCAGGCGCCACAATATAATAGGCCGGCAAAGCATATCTGGTGTGCGGCAGGCTGATTTCAACGATCTCCGCGCCTGCTTCGCGCAGCCACTTCGCGCCCCTGCCCCACATGGCCTCGATGCCCTGCGGCATGCCATCCACCCGGTATTCCGCCGGAATGCCGATGCGCATGCCCTTGATATTGCCGGTCAGCGCCGCTTCATAATTGGGCACCGGGCGATCCACACTGGTTGAATCTTTCGGATCGTGCCCGGCCATGACCCCGAGCAATATCGCCGCGTCGCGCACATCGCGCGCCAATGGGCCCGCCTGATCCAGCGAGGACGCAAAAGCGACAATGCCCCAGCGCGAGCAGCGGCCATAAGTTGGTTTCAAGCCGACAATGCCGGTGAAGGCGGCAGGCTGGCGGATAGAACCGCCGGTGTCGGTGCCGGTCGCCGCCAGACATAACCGCGCAGCAACCGCCGACGATGATCCACCACTAGACCCGCCAGGAACCAGTTTTGCGGTATCGCCAGTGCGCCGCCATGGACTGACGACGGGGCCGTAATAACTGGTTTCATTGGACGAACCCATGGCGAACTCGTCCAGATTAAGCTTGCCCAGCATCACTGCGCCCTCGCGCCACAGATTTGCCGTCACAGTGGATTCATAAGCTGGCTTAAAGCCATCAAGAATATGACTGCCTGCAGTGCTCAACACATCTTTGGTGCAAAACAGATCCTTGATGCCCAGCGGTATGCCTTCCAGCGCCCCGGCCTGCCCCGATGCGATGCGGCCATCCGACGCGCGCGCCATATCGCGCGCCCGGTCCGGCGTTTCAGTAATATAGCTATTCAGCAACCGCGCCGCCGCCATCGCCGCCACATAGGCGTCGGTCAGCTCTACCGCACTGAACTTTTTGCCGCGCAGACCGTCGCGCGCCTGCGCCAGGCTTAGTTCCGTTAAATCCGTCATGAGGCGTTCCTACTCGACAACTTTTGGCACGACGAAAAAGCCATGCTCCGTCAGCGGCGCATTATGCAGCACGGCTTCCTGGATATGGCCGTCCGTGACGGTGTCGGAACGCTTTTTCAGGCTCGTTTGCACGGCGCTGGTCATAGGCTCCACCGCAGAGACGTCCACTTCGTTCAACTGGTCGACCCATCCGAGAATCACATTCAATTCCTGCGCCATGGGCGCGAGCCCGTCATCGGAAATCGCAAGCCTCGCCAGCTTTGCAATGCGGCGGACCGTATCTGTATCAACGCTCATATTTACCTTGTTTTCATTCTGTTCAGTGCTGACCGGAACCTATCACGCCAGCCCAAAGCGTGAAAGGAGGTTTGACAGACCCGAACCAATCCCGATACTGCCCAAATGCCATTATTATCCGATATTATCGCATTGAAGGCCGAACTTGGTCCTGCCCAGCGGGTGCTGGGTATGGATGTGGGCGAAAAGACCATTGGCCTGGCCCTCTCGGATCTGGGGCGGATGATCGCCACGCCGATGGAAACCATCCGCCGGGGCAAATTTTCTGTGGATCTGGAAAAGCTGGCCACTATCGTTACCGCGCAGAATGTGGGTGGCCTCATTATCGGCCTGCCCGTGAATATGGACGCCAGCGAGGGCCCGCGCGCCCAGTCGGTGCGGCAGTTTGCCCGCAATCTGTTGAAGCGCTTTGCCCTGCCCATCGTGCTGTGGGACGAGCGCCTATCCACCATGGCCGTCACCCGTGTGCTGATCGACGCCGACGCCAGCCGCGCACGCCGCGCCGAACTGGTCGACAAGATGGCCGCCGCCTATATCCTGCAAGGCGCACTGGACCGGATGGCGCACAATTGACGATGCTGGACAATAGTATCGCGTTAGCGCGCCGGTTTGGTTTTTACGCCATACATATACTGCGCCAGTTCACGGATCATCATTGTTTGACAAGAGCCGCGTCGCTCAGCTTTACCACCCTGCTTGCGATCGTGCCGTTTGCCGCCATCGCACTGGCGATCCTCACGGCATTTCCGGTTTTCGCCGGTGTGGGCGAGACGCTTACGGCATTTATACTGACAAACTTTACTCCCGACGCCAATGCCGCGATTCAGGAAACTTTTCGCACCTTTGTCAGCAATGCGGAAAATCTTTCCGGGGCGGGCATCCTGTTTCTGATTGGGACCGCAGCGGTGCTGATGTACGAAATCGAGGCAACCTTCAATCACATCTGGCAGACACAGGAACGCCGCACCCTGACCGCGCGTCTGACTGTTTTCTGGACCGTCATGTCGCTGGGGCCGATACTGCTTGGGCTTGGCCTTTCGGTCTCCGCGCCCCTTGTTGCCAGCACGATCACGGAACCCGGCCCGGCGGCTCAATCGATCAGTCTTGTGGTGTATCTGCTTCCGGTAACGCTGGAGATCGCCGGGTTTTCCTTGCTGTATATGGCGCTGCCCAATACGCCGGTGAAGTTGCGGCACGCGCTGACAGGGGGCATTATCGCCGGGCTGTTATTCGAAGCGCTTAAGTTTGGCTTTGGCGTCTATATCCGCAATTTTACCGCCTATGACGCCATCTATGGGGCGCTGTCGGCGCTGCCGGTGTTTTTGATCTGGACCTATCTATCCTGGGCGGTGATATTGTTTGGCGGCGTCATTACCGCCGAGATCCCGAGGCTGCGCGGCGCGCAACCACAAGGCCAGCCCGATGCGCATTCGTGACGCGACCCACAGCGACCTGCCGCAAATGCTCGCCATCTTCAATGATGTCATTGCGACTTCAACGGCGGTATATGCGCTTGCCCCCGTATCACTGGAAGATCGCACCCAATGGATGCAGGCGCGGCAGGCACAGGGCTTCCCGATTCTAGCCGCCGTTGATGGGGATGACCTGCTGGGCTTCGCATCCTATG
This sequence comes from Alphaproteobacteria bacterium, assembly GCA_030652895.1. Lineage (GTDB taxonomy): Bacteria > Pseudomonadota > Alphaproteobacteria > UBA11222 > UBA11222 > UBA11222. Next base: position 1,616 of record JAUSQH010000464.1, on the reverse strand, counting down.
GCGAATGGCGTGGCGCGTGGGGCGGATACAAATTCACGGTCGAACATTCGGTGCATGTCAAAGCCGGGCTGCGCGGAACCGGCATCGGCCGCCAATTGATGGAACACCTGATCCTCGCGGCGCACACGGCGGGCCTGCATGTGATGATCGGGGCGATCGACGCCGACAACGCCGCCTCGATCCGGTTTCATGAACGGCTGGGATTTACGGCGGTCGCGCATTTCCATGAAGTAGGCTTCAAATTCAACCGCTGGCTGGATGTGGTGTTCATGCAGCGGGTTATTGGGCCGCCGCAAGCGGCACCATAAACGCCGGGGCACCTCAAAGCATCTACTTTACTGCTTGCGTTACTCTTCAATTTATAGATTGATTTGAGACATGGAAGAGCTAACAAAAATAATTTGTCAGATTTCAATCCCCGATGGCATTGCGGGAGTTATTGTGGGGTTTGTTTTAAGCTTGCTGCCGCTTTTTCTGGAAAGAAGACGTCAAAGAAAAGGGTGCAAGGCGAGCTTAAAAGCTGAAATCAAGCACTGCGGCAAAGCTGCCTGCGATTACCTTGGTGACGGTGTTTCTGCGCCTTTATATAGATTGCCCATAGTGGCGTGGGAAAATGCTTACCCCGTCTTATTAGCCGCAGGCGTTTTTGCAGAAGGTCAGGTGGAGAGCCTGCTTAAATTTTACAATGCCGTTGAAACATTTAATCGTGGCCTCGACCAAATTGACGCTGCAATAGGCGATGACAAAAAAATTCCGAAGGAGAATGATATGCTTCAATTAAAAAATAGGCTTCAATTAAAAGCTAAAGCCATCTCTTCTTGTTCAGACTATTATTCCGCAGCCATAAATGCACTTGATAAATTATAACGCAATTCCGCTTGCTAAAGATGAAAAGAGCAGGGGATAAAGGTAACTCATCCCTTTTTTCTACAAGGAAAATTATCGGGTGACTGAACCTTCGCCGTCAGCTCTATCCCCAGCGCCTTCATAACCGCCAGCGTCGTTTTTAATGTCGGGTTGCCGTTAGCGCTGAACGAGCGGTAAAGCTGCTCGCGGGAAAGTCCGGTTTCGCCTGCGATCTGGGCCATGCCTTTGGCGCGGGCGACAACGCCGAGCGCGTGCGCGATATAGGCCGCGTCGTTCGTCTGGAACGCTTCGGCCATGAAAACCGCAATCGCTTCGCCGGTATTCAGATCCTCGGCAGGATCATAGGCAGTCAGTTTTTCAGCCATGTCATTCACTCCATTCAGCGGCCAGACGCTTCGCCGTTTTGATGTCCCTTGCTTGCGTACTCTTGTCGCCGCCGCACAGCAGGACAATGATCGCATCCCCCCGCTTATGGAAGTAGATGCGGTATCCAGGGCCATAATGGATGCGCAATTCGCTGATCCCATGCCCCACCGGCGCCACGTCCCCCGCATGACCAAAAAACGAGCCGGTCCAGTCGCGACGCGATCAAAGCCCGCGCCCGTTCATCCCTGAGCCTCAAGCGCCATTTCCGGAACGTCCCGGTTTGCTTTATCTCAATCATCGCCGAGATTATGTAGTCTATAAACTACTATATGTCAACTCTTTAATGACATCTGATAGAATGATGTTAAAGCGGCGCTAGCCCC